>DASSYC010000045.1:0-4993 GCA_035703465.1 Microbacterium sp.
TCGGCATCGCCGTCGTGACACTGGCGACCTGGCTGATCCTCGGGTTCCCGGCATCCGCCGCCTTCACCGCGGCCGTCGCGGTCCTCGTCATCGCCTGCCCCTGCGCCCTGGGCCTGGCCACCCCGACCGCACTGCTGGTCGGCACCGGCCGCGGTGCGCAGCTGGGCATCCTGATCAAGGGGCCTGAGGTGCTCGAATCGACCCGCAAGGTCGACACGATCGTGCTCGACAAGACCGGCACGGTCACCACCGGAAGGATGACCCTCGTCGACGTGATCGCCGAGCCAGGCACGGACGCCGACGAGCTCCTGCGGCTGGCGGGAGCGCTCGAGGATGCCTCGGAGCACCCGATCGCCCAGGCCATCGCCAAGGCGGCCGCCGAGCGCGCCGGCGCACTGCCCGCACCGGAGGACTTCACGAACCTCGAGGGTTACGGCGTGCAGGGCGTCGTCGACGGGCACGCGGTGATCGTCGGCCGCGAGTCGCTGCTCGCGCAGTGGTCGCAGCACCTGAGCGCCGACGTCGCCGCCGCCAAAGCGCAGGCCGAGCACGACGGCAAGACCGTCGTCGCGGTCGGGTGGGGCGGCGCGGCCCGCGGCATCCTGGTCGTCGCCGACACCGTCAAGCGCACCAGCGCCGAGGCGGTCGCCCGCCTGAAGGGGCTCGGCCTGGAGCCCGTGCTGCTGACCGGCGACAACGCCGCGGTCGCGCACCGCATCGCCGCCGAGGTCGGCATCGACGAGGTGATCGCCGAGGTCCTGCCGCAGGAGAAGGTGGATGTCGTGGCCCGGCTGCAGGCGGCGGGCAAGATCGTGGCCATGGTCGGCGACGGCGTCAACGACGCGCCCGCCCTCGCACAGGCCGACCTGGGCCTGGCGATGGGCACCGGCACCGACGTGGCGATCGAGGCATCCGACCTCACGCTCGTCCGGGGCGACCTGCGCGGCGCCGTCGATGCGATCCGGCTGTCGCGCAGGACCCTCGGCACGATCAAGGGCAACCTGTTCTGGGCGTTCGCGTACAACGTCGCCGCGATCCCGATCGCGGCGCTGGGCCTGCTCAACCCCATGCTCGCCGGCGCCGCGATGGCGCTGTCGAGCGTGTTCGTCGTCGGCAACAGCCTCCGGCTGCGCGGGTTCCGGAGCGTTGCGGGGCGCCGATGACCGACCACCGAGGCCACGCCGAGAACGTGGTCAGGCATCACGAGCATGACGAGCATGGCGCGCACGGGCGCGGTGAACGCGATGCGCACGCAGGTCACGGCGAGCACGGGGGCCACGGCGGCCACGGCGATCATGTCGGGCAGTTCCGGCGGCTGTTCTGGATCAACCTGATCATCGCGGTGCCCGTCGTCGCGCTGTCGCCGATGTTCGCCACGATCCTCGGGTACGAGGTGCCCGTGTGGACGCAGTGGATCGCCGCACTGCTGGGGACCGTGATGTACGTGTGGGGCGGGTGGCCGTTCCTCACCGGAGCCGTCAGCGAGCTGCGCGCACGGCAGCCGGGCATGATGCTGCTGATCGGGCTTGCGATCACCGTGGCGTTCCTGGCCTCGTGGGGTGCCACGCTGGGGCTGCTGGATCACGAGCTGGAGTTCTGGTGGGAGCTGGCGCTGCTGATCGTGATCATGCTTCTCGGCCACTGGATCGAGATGCGCTCACTCGCCCAGACCAGCTCGGCCCTGGACTCGCTGGCCGCGCTCCTTCCCGATGAGGCCGAGCGCGTCGACGGCGACGCCATCGAGACCGTCGCTCCCGCCGAGCTGCGCGTCGGCGACGTCGTCATCGTGCGTCCGGGCGGCAGCGTTCCCGCCGACGGCGCGATCGTCGACGGCCGGGCGGATGTCGACGAGTCGATGGTCACCGGTGAGTCGCGGCCCGTATCCCGAGGGATCGGCGATCCCGTCACCGCCGGGACGGTCGCCACCGACTCCGGGCTGCGCGTGCAGGTCACGGCCACCGGCGACGACACGACGCTCGCCGGCATCCAGCGCCTGGTCGCTGACGCGCAGAACTCCACCTCCCGCGCGCAGCGTATCGCCGACCGTGCGGCCGGATGGCTGTTCTGGTTCGCTCTCATCGCCGCGGCGATCACCGCCGTGGTGTGGACCCTCATCGGCCGCCCCGACGACGCCGTCATCCGCTCGATCACGGTGCTGGTGATCGCCTGTCCGCACGCGCTGGGCCTTGCCATCCCGCTCGTGGTGTCGATCGCGACCGAGCGCGCGGCACGCGGCGGGGTCCTGGTGACCGACCGGCTGGCGCTGGAGAGCATGCGCACCGTCGACACGGTGCTGTTCGACAAGACCGGCACCCTCACCAAGGGCGAGCCCGTCGTCTCGGCGATCGCGCCCGCCGCGGGGGTCGACGCCGGCACCGTGCTCGCCCTCGCCGCCGCCGCGGAGGGCGACAGCGAGCACCCTCTCGCCCAGGCGATCGTGCGCGCGGCGGGGGACAGGCAGATGGCGGTGCCCGCGGCATCCCGCTTCTCCTCCTCCCCCGCTGTCGGCGTGACCGCCACCGTCGACGGGCACGAGATCCGCGTCGGCGGGCCGCACCTGCTCGGCGAGCTCGGAGCGGCCGAGATCGACGATGCCGAGGCGTGGCGCGCCGACGGTGCGATCATCCTGCACGTGACCCGCGACGGGGAGGTGATCGGCGGGCTGAAGCTCGCGGATGAGATCCGCCCCGAATCGCGCGAGGCCGTCGATGCGCTGCACCGGCTGGGCGTCCAGGTCGTGATGATCACCGGCGATGCCGAGGCGGTCGCGCACGCGGTCGCCGCGGACCTCGGCATCGAACGCGTGTTCGCCGGCGTCCGCCCCGAAGACAAGGCCGGGAAGGTCGTCGAGCTGCAGCACGAGAGCCGCAGGGTCGCGATGGTCGGCGACGGCGTCAACGACGCGCCCGCCCTCGCTCAGGCCGACGTCGGCATCGCGATCGGGGCGGGCACCGACGTCGCGATCGCGTCGGCGGGAGTGGTGCTGGCCAGCTCCGACCCGCGCAGCGTGATCTCGGTCATCGAGCTGTCGCGCCGCGCGTACCGGAAGATGAAGCAGAACCTCTGGTGGGCCGCCGGGTACAACCTGATCGCGGTGCCGCTGGCCGCGGGCGTGCTCGCCCCGATGGGCTTCGTGCTGCCCATGTCGGTCGGTGCGATCCTGATGTCCCTTTCCACCATCGTCGTCGCCCTCAACGCCCAGCTGCTGCGGCGCATCGACCTCAGCCCCGAAGCCAGCACCCGTGCGGTGCTCGGCGATCACCCCAAGGAACGATCATGACCGACACCCAGGTTCACACCCACGCCACCCACGGCTACATCTCCGACAAGGACAGCTACGTCAACCGGCTCAAACGCATCGAGGGCCAGGCGCGCGGCATCTCGCGCATGGTCGAAGAGGAGAAGTACTGCATCGACATCCTCACCCAGATCAGCGCCCTCAAGAGCGCCCTGGAGGCCGTCGCCGTGGGTCTTCTCGACGACCACCTGCGGCACTGCGTCGTCGACGCGGCCCGCGCGGGCGGCGACGAGGCCGAGGCCAAGATCAAGGAGGCGACCGACGCCATCGCGCGCCTCGTCCGGTCCTGAGCTTCTCGCGCTACGGGGCGATGAGCACGCTGACGTTCGGATCCAGCGCCGTCCAGCCTTCGGCCGGAGGGTCTTCGGTGAGATCGAGCCTGGCATCGGCGATGCCGGGGAGCCCTGTTCACCGGCGAGGAGATGGTCATGGAGGAGGAGCGCATGGTCCAGAAGCATCCTCGTGTGTGACCATCTCCTCGGCAGTGAACGCGCCGGCCGCCCCGGGGGCGTGCCAGCCCGCAGGCCGATCAGCTCCACAGGGCGACGTGGAACTTGTTGCCGCGCCGCGACAGGCCCCGTGAGCCGCTTGCCGAGACCATCGCGTTCGTCGCCGCGGCGGTCGTGACGAAGCGCTGCAGCAGACGAGCCGCCGCAGGCGCCCGGCCGCCGTCGAGCGTCGTCGCCGACCACAGCCCCGACAGCGGCGTCCCCTCGACCGGCAGCCGGACGAGGTCGGCCGCCTCCCCCGGCCGCGCGCGCAACCGCGGCGCGACGGTGTGCTCGTAGGCGAGCATGATTCCCTCGCCGCCGGCCACAGCGGCCACGGCATCCGTCTCGCTGGTCAGCTCGATCAGCTCGGGCATCTCGGTGACCCGGCCGAACCACCGCCCCTCCTCGGTGAGGTGCTCGAAGCCGCCGGGTCCGCAGAACCACGGCGTGGCACGCAGCTGGCGCAGCGTCAGCTCCCCGTTCGCGCCGGCCAGCGGGTGGTCGGGGGCTGCCACCATGATGCGCCGGTACTTGAAGAACGGCACGACGTCGAACCCGGGGCTCGCCGCCAGGGCCGGCCGGGCGCCGAGCGCGATGTCGTACGCCCGCTCGCGCAGCAGCGTCGCGATGTCGTCCGCGGCCTCGACGATGACCGCGACGGATTCCTGCGGCATCCCCCTGCCGAAGGCGTCGAAGAGCCTGCCCGCGGCGCTCTCGGCGAACGCGGCCGTGGCCAGCACCCGCAGCTCACGGTCGTCTGCACCCGCGTGGGCGACGTCGCGGCGGATCGCCTGGGTGCGGCCGATGATCTCCTCCGCGTGGTCGGCGAGCACCCGGCCGCCCGGGGTCAGCGTGATGCCCGAGCCCGCACGCGTGAACAGCTGGTCGCCCAGGTCGTCGCGCAGCGCGCCGACCACCGCCGACACCGCCGGCACGCTCACCCCGAGCGACCGGGCGGCGGCGGTCACCGACCCGAGCCGCGCGATCTGCGCGAAGGTGCGCAGCTGGGTGAGCGTCATCGCCATAGTGTTAACCTTTCGCTTAACTCAAGGTTGACACCCCCATGGGCCCAGGGCAAGGTCACAGGTACAGCCCCCCTCGATGACGCGGGGTGTGCTCGAACGGTGTGTTTTGAGGTGCGTTCTAAGGAGAGCCGCCATGCAGATCCCGGCGCCATTCGATTACGCGAGGGCGACGAGCATCG
>DASSYC010000092.1:0-2428 GCA_035703465.1 Microbacterium sp.
TCCGGCGAGATTCTCGGGCCAGGCCCGCCAGTTGCGCCAGTCCACGACCGGGGTTCCTCCGGTCGCCGGGGCGGAGCGCCCGGACATGGCGTCAGATCGCAGCGCCGGCGCGGTAGCCGACGCCGCGCACCGTCGTCACGATCCGGGGATTCTCGGGGTCGGGCTCGACCTTGGCGCGCAGCCGCTGCACGTGCACGTTCACCAGCCGCGTGTCGGCCTTGTAGTGGTAGCCCCACACCTGCTCCAGCAGCATCTCGCGCGAGAAGACCTGCTGCGGCTTGGCGGCCAGCGCCACGAGCAGCTCGAACTCGAGCGGGGTCAGGGCGATGGGCGTGTCTTCGCGACGCACCTCGTGCGCGGCGACGTCGACGGTGAGATCGCCGATGCGCAGCATCTCGGACTGCGTCTGCGGAACCGGGCGCAGCCGGGTGCGGATCCGGGCGACCAGCTCCTTGGGATTGAAGGGCTTGACGATGTAGTCGTCCGCCCCGGACTCGAGTCCCTTCACCACGTCGGCGGTGTCGGTGCGCGCGGTGAGCATGATGATCGGCACGCCCGACTCCGCGCGGATGCGCGTGCAGATCTCGATGCCGTCCATGCCCGGCAGCATGAGGTCGAGGAGGACGAGATCGGGGCGCTCGTCGCGCCACACGCCGACGGCACGGGCGCCGTCCGCGCAGAAGGCCGTCTCGAACCCTTCCGTGCGCAGCACGATGCCGATCATCTCGGCCAGCGCGGTGTCGTCGTCGACCACCAGGATGCGGGATGTCATCGGGTGATTGTGCCCTTCACGTCGGTATCCACACAGTAGTGGACGCGGCTGAAGAAGACCCGAAGGATGTCGGGGCTCCCACCCCGCGTGTGAAACTGGAGGCGTGACCGCCTATCCCACCTGGACGCCGGCCCCGCGCCCCGGCATCATCCCGCTGCATCCGCTCGGATTCGGCACGATCCTGGGCCGGTCGTTCACGGCGCTGCGCCAGAACCCGAAAGTGCTGCTGGGGTTCGCCCTGGGCACGCAGGTCATCGGCTACCTGATCATGATCGTCGCGCTCGGCGGCGTCGCGCTGTGGTCGTTCTCACGGCTGGACACGCTGCGTCCGAGCACCGACGAGTGGAATGCGGTGCTGGCCGGCTCGATCGCGCTGACGGTCGTCGCCGGCGTCGTGCTCGGCCTCGCGGTGACGGCACTGAGCGTGATCGTGCAGGGCGTCGTCGTCGCGGAGGTCTCGCGCGAGGTCCTCGCCGAGAAGCAGACCCTCGGGCAGCTGTGGAGACGGATCACGCCGGTGTTCTGGCGGCTCCTCGGATACACGCTGCTGCTCAGCCTCGCCGCAGCGGTCGCCGTGGGCGTGGCCGCACTCGCCCTCTTCGCGATCGGCTCGACGGGCGCGGGAGGCGTGGTCGGCGCGGTGCTCCTGGGGATCCTGTTCGTGCTCGGCGCCATCCCGCTGTGGCTGTGGCTGACGACCAAGCTCTCGCTGGTGACCGCCGCGATCGTGCTCGAGCAGACCACGATCCGGGGCGCGATCGCGCGGTCGTGGGTGCTCATCCGAGGGCGGTTCTGGGTGGCGCTGGGCGTCATCGTCATCATCACGGCATCCATCTCCGTGCTGGCGCAGGTCGTGAGCATCCCGTTCAGCCTGGCGAGCACCCTGATCTCGACGATCGTCACCCCCACGGGAGAGCCGACGGGGAGCGCGATCGTGACCCTCATCGTTGCAACGCTGCTGACCCAGGCGGTCCTGCTGCTCATCCAGGCGATCGGCATCGTGGTCCAGGCGACGGCCACCACGCTCATCTATGTCGACTGCCGGATGCGGCACGAGGGGCTGGACCTGGATCTGCTCGCCTACATCGAGAGACGGGATGCCGGAGGGCAGGACCTGCTCGACCCGTACGCGCTGCACCCCGGGCGTCCGCACCCGATGCGCCCGGCGCATTCGCCGTACGGCTTCCCTGGGTACGCCGCTGCGCCGCCGCCTGCTCCCCCGGCCGCGCCTCCCGCGCCGACGCAGCCTCCCGCGCCGACGCAGTGGACGGCCCCCGGAGCACCCCCCGACGAGCGGCGGCCGTGATCGCCCTGTCGGCGGCCGACCTGCCGATCGTCCCCGATCCCGCGCAGGCGCAGCGCTGGGCGGAGCAGGAGCTGTCGCGGCCTGAGTACGCGATCACCGAGCCGACGCTGTTCGACCGAGTCGCGCAGGCGATCGGAGACTTCGTCGCAGATCTGCTCAGCAGCCGGCCGCCCGACGGCTGGGACGGGCTGCTGGCCGTCGTCCTGATCGTCGTCGCGGTGCTGCTGGTGGCGGCCGCATTCCTCATCTGGGGGCGTCCGCGATCGCTGCATCGCTCCCGGGCGGCGGATGCCGGCCTGTTCACCGCCGACGAGCGCTCGGCCGACGGTCTGCGCGCCGATGCGGCGGCC
>DASSYC010000164.1:0-2001 GCA_035703465.1 Microbacterium sp.
CGCCATCGGCGAGCACAGCATGGGGGCGATCCCCAAGAGCAGGCTGCTGCCGCAGCTCGGGATGCTGCTGGCCAACTCCACGCCGGCCGATCGTGCGGCGTTCTACGCCACCGTTCCGGGTCCGGTGAAGGTGCTGTGGCGGGTGACCGGCAAGCGGCAGTATGCCAAGCAGTTCCGGCAGCTGTTCCCCGGCAGGCCGGTGCCGGAGACGATCTGAGCATCCCGTCTGGGATCACAGACACCGGATGCCGCACCCCGCTGTCGCGCGGGACCGTCTCGGTGTGGAATCGAGACATGCCTGCTCCTGTCACCGTCGGCGCCGCGCCGCTGCATCCTGAAGAGGTGGTCGCCGTCGCACGGCACGGCGCGCAGGTCGTGCTCGACCCGGCAGCGCGGGACCGGGTCGCCGCCGGCCGCGCCCTCATCGAGGCGCTCGCCGACGACCCGAATCCGCACTACGGCGTGTCCACCGGCTTCGGCGCGCTGGCCACCACGTTCATCGCACCCGAGCGCCGCCGGCAGCTGCAGGCGAGTCTCATCCGCTCGCACGCAGCCGGCACCGGCGCCGAGGTGGAGGCCGAGGTCGTGCGGGCACTGCAGCTGCTGCGCCTGCAGACGCTCGCGACCGGCCACACTGGAGTGCGGCCGGTCGTCGTCGAGACGTATGCCGCGATGCTGAATGCCGGCATCACCCCGATCGTCCGCGAATTCGGGTCGCTGGGCTGCTCCGGCGATCTGGCGCCGCTGGCCCATGTCGCGCTCGCGGCGATGGGCGAGGGCGACGTGCGCGTCGCGGGCGAGCTCGTCCCCGCCGCCGACGCGCTGCGCGCGGCATCCATCACCCCGCTGGTGCTGGAGGAGAAGGAGGGCCTTGCGCTCATCAACGGGACCGACGGAATGCTCGGGATGCTGGTGCTCGCCCTGGCTGATCTGGAGCTGCTGCTGGACACCGCCGACGTCGCGGCCGCGACCTCGATCGAGAGCCAGCTGGGCACCGACGCCGTCTTCGCCGCCGACCTCATGGCGCTGCGTCCGCAGGTGGGCCAGGCCGCGTCGGCGGCGAACCTGCGCAGCCTGCTCGGCGAATCGCCGATGGTGGCTTCGCACAAGGGTCCCGACGACAAGCGCGTGCAGGACGCCTACTCGCTGCGCTGCTCGCCGCAGGTGCACGGTGCGGCGCGAGACACCGTCGACCATGCCCGCACGATCGCGGTGCGCGAGCTCGCGGCCGCCGTCGACAACCCGGTGATCACCGACGACGGCCGGGTGCAGTCCAACGGCAACTTCCACGGCGCCCCGGTCGGGTACGTGCTCGACTTCCTCGCGATCGCGGTGGCCGACGTCGCCTCGATCTCCGAGCGACGCACCGACCGCGCGCTCGATGTCGCCCGCAGCCACGGACTGCCCCCGTTCCTCGCCGGCGAGGTCGGTGTGGACTCGGGGCTCATGATCGCGCAGTACGCCTCGGCCGGGATCGTGTCGGAGCTCAAGCGGCTCGCCGTCCCGGCATCCGTCGACTCCATCCCCTCGTCGGCGATGCAGGAGGACCATGTCTCAATGGGGTGGGCGGCTGCGCGCAAGCTGCGCCGCGCCATCGACGGGTTCGCGCGGGTGCTCGCCGTCGAGATCATCACCGGGGCGCGCGCGCTCGATCTGCGCGCGCCGCTGCAGCCCGGGCCGGGCACGGGCGCGGTTCGCGACCTGCTGCGGTCTGCCGGCGTCGCCGGTCCCGGACCCGACCGGTTCCTCAGCCCCGACATCGAGACGGTGACCGAGCTCGTCCGCTCCGGCGCCGTGCGGGCAGCCGCGCTGCCCGCGTCCGCGTCCGCGCCCGCGTCCGCGTCCGCCGAGGCTGATGTCCACAACGAATCCGCCGAGGCTGACGTCCACAACAGATCCCCGGAGGCTGACGTCCACAACAGAGGAGATGGTCACAAGTGAGGAGCCCGCAGCGCGAAACGCTCCTCGCGAGTGACCATCTCCTCGCGAATGAACACGCTC
>DASSYC010000050.1:0-12552 GCA_035703465.1 Microbacterium sp.
GATGGTTGCGGGTCGCGGCGGCCAGCCGCACCGCGTACGTGTACAGCGGGTCCGCGATGTGCACGAGCGTCGCCATGCGCACCATCTCTCCGACCGTGGCCGTGTCGGTGACCGGCTCGAGGTCGTCGAGCGGGTTGGAGCGGGTGTGGCTGTCGAGCATCGCGATCTCCGCGGCCTCGACGGGGTAGCCCATCGACACCCGCGCCATGAACCGGTCGCGCTGCGCCTCGGGCAGGGCGTAGGTGCCCTCCATCTCGAGCGGGTTCTGGGTGGCCACCACCAGGAACGGGTCGGGCAGCACGTGCGTGCGCCCGTCGACGGTGACCTGTGCCTCCTCCATCGCCTCCAGCAGCGCCGACTGCGTCTTGGGGGAGGAGCGGTTGATCTCGTCGGCGATCACGATGTTGGCGAAGATCGCGCCCTGCTTGAACTCGAACTCGCGGTCGACCGGGTTGAACACGCTCACGCCGGTGACGTCGCCGGGGAGGAGATCGGGGGTGAACTGGATGCGGCGGACCGTCGCGTCGACGGAGGCGGCGAGGGCCCGGGCGAGCATCGTCTTGCCGACGCCCGGCACATCCTCGATGAGCAGATGCCCCTCGGCGAGCAGGCACACCAGCGAGCTGCGCACGGCCTCGGGCTTGCCGTCGATGACCTGTCCGATGGCGTCGAGGATGCCGGTGGTCGCCCGTGCGAACGTCTCCGCCGTCATGGTGCCGGTTGCGGCTGCGGCGTCGGTCATCCGGTTTCCCCTCGATACATGACGCGCGTGCGACGTCATCGTCTCGTCCGATCTTAACCGCCGCGATGCCCGTGGGGACCTTCGTCCCCGACTCCCAGCATCTTTTGCGGCATCATGAGCGCATGACCGATGATGCAGCCCCTGACCATGCGCCCGAACAACCACCGGGCCGGGGCCCGCGGATCGCGCTGATCACACTGGCCGTCGTCGTCGCCGTGGTCGTCGTGGCGGCCATCGTCGCGGTGCTGCTGCGCGGCGGTGCGACGACGTTCGATCCGGACAGCCCCGAGGGCGTGGTGCAGCGGTACACCCAGGCGCTGATCGACGGCGACCTCGCCACCGCGCAGGAGCTGGCCGCGATGACCTCCGACGAGGGATGCGGCTTCTCTCCGGGCGGGCCGGACGACTATCGCGTCACGCTCATGGGCACCACGGTGCACGACGACAGCGCGCAGGTGCGCGTGCTCGTCTCGACGACCTACGGCCAGGATGTGTTCGGCTCCGGCGAATTCCAGAGCGAGGAGGTGTTCCGCCTCGTGAAGTCCGCAGACGCCTGGCTCATCGCGGCGGCGCCCTGGCAGCTCACGGTCTGCCCGGAGTACCTGCCGTGAGCAGCGTCGACACCCCCGGCCGGGCACAGGGCGTGCTCCGCCGCATCATCGTGCTCGTGGTGCTGTACGCACTCGTGGTCATCGCGGCCATCGGGCTGAGCGGCCTCGTCGAGCGCGTCCTGGCCGGCGGCACCGATGTCATCGCCGAGGACTCCGGCACGGTCCTCGCCCGCTCGCTCGCCTTCGCGCTCATCGCGGGGCCCTTGGCGGCGGTGCTGTGGTGGTGGGAGAGCCGCCATCTGGCGGATCCGGCAGACCCGTCCGAGCGCGACTCGGTGATGTGGGGCCTGTACCTGGTCGCGATGACTCTCACCGCCCTGATCACCGCGACGGTCGGCCTGGGTGGCGCGGCCGCTGCCGGGATCGACGGCCGGTGGGATCCGGCAGCGCTCGCCACCGGCATCGTGTGGGCGGCCGTCTGGGTGCTGCACCTGCTCCTGCGGCGCAGCGACGCGTTCGGGCCTGCCCGGCTGGGCTCGGTCATCGTCGGGCTGTCCGGGCTGTGGGGCCTGGCGGCCGGCGCGGCGGGTGCGGTCACGGCGCTGGCCCGGCTGATCGCCGAGGCGCTGGATGCCGCCGGCTCGCTGCTGGCGGCCTCGCAGCATGCCGCGGTGCCCGTCCTTCAGGGCGTGGTGTGGGCGGTGCTCGGTGCCGCGGTGTGGTGGTGGCACTGGCGCCGCGAGGGCGGTCGGCGTGCCGAGGGCGGCTTCGCGGCGGTGCTGCTGGTCGCGATCGCCTCGCTCGCCGCCGCGGCCGCCCTGTTCGCGCTGGGCACGGTGCTGCACGTCGTCCTGCAGCTCGTGTTCCGCACGGCGCCGGCGGCCGAGGTGCTCTCGCCCCTGGACACGGCGCTGGCCACCGCGCTCGTGGCGGGCATGGTCTGGGCGTATCACGCCGGCCTCGTGCAGCGGGCCACCCCGCTCGTGCGGCGGGCGGCCCGTCTGGCGCTGTCGGGGATCGCGCTGGTCGGGGCCGCCAGCGGCTTCGGCGTCATCGTCAACGCGCTGCTGGCCACATCTTCCGCGACCCTCGTCGACGGCTCGCCGCTGACCCTCCTGCTCGGCGGGCTGAGCGCCCTGATCATCGGAGCGCCGGTGTGGTGGCTCGCGTGGCGGCCCGCGCACGCCGCCGCGACCGGCACCGGGGAGCCGGACGAGGAGCGGGCGCGACGCGTCTACCTCGTCGTGGTGTTCGGCATCAGCGCCGTCGCCGCGATCGTGGCGCTGCTGACGATCGGCTATCGCCTCTTCGAGATCTGGCTCGACCCGGAGGTGACTCGCGGCCTCATCGACTACCTGCGTGCGCCCCTCGGCGTGCTCGTGGCGACTGCGCTCGTGTTCGGCTACCACTTCGCCGTCTGGCGGCGCATCCGCCCTGCCGCCACGGCGACCGACCGCCTCCAGGTCGGGAGGATCGTGCTGATCGCCGGGGGCGGCGCGGCCGACGAGCTCGCACGGGCCGTCCGGGCCCAGACCGGGGTGCCGGTCGAGGTGTGGCCCGCCGCGGACGCCGCGCCGCACCCGCAGGAGGAGGATGCCGCGGCGCTTGCACACGCCATCGTGGACGCGCTGGGCGAGGTGCAGGCGCCGCGGGCGGTCGTCCTCATCGAGCGGGAGGGTCCGCGCGTCATCCCGATCGCGCGGTGACCGGAAGCAGGTAGACTGTCGGAAGCTCTCCGCGAGGCGGCATCCAGGCCAACTCCCCCAGGACGGAAACGTAGCAAGGGTAACCGGGCTCTGCCGGGTTCGCGGAGAGTCTTCTTGTGCGTGCGGGTCGACGCCCCTCTATAGGCTGGCGGGGTGGCGCAGAGCATCTACATCACCTCGGCGGAGGGCCACTCCGGCAAGTCGACGGTCGCTCTCGGAGTGCTCGACGCCCTCAGCCACGCGACGCCGAGGGTGGGCGTCTTCCGCGCCATCGCCCGCTCCACCGACGAGCCGGACTACGTGCTCGAGATGCTGCTGGCCCACGACGGCGTCGACCTGCAGTACGACGAGTGCATCGGCGTCAGCTACGACGACGTCCGCCACGACCCCGACGGCGCCCTCGCCACGATCGTCGAGCGGTACAAGGCCGTCGAGGCGCAGTGCGACGCCGTCGTCATCGTCGGCAGCGACTTCACTGACGTCGCCAGCCCCGCCGAGCTGGGCTACAACGCACGCATCGCCGCCAACCTCGGCGCCCCGGTGATGCTCGTGCTCGGCGGCCGCTCGCAGCAGGGCGGCGGCGAGCAGCTCGGTGCGACGTCCGCCCGCACGCCTGAAGAGCTGGGGCAGATCGCCGCGCTCTCCCTCGTCGAGCTCGCGCACGCCCGGGCGACGCTGTTCGCGGTCATCGCCAACCGCGTCGACCCCGACGCGCTCGATGAGACCGCCGAGGCGATCCGGGCCGTGGTCGACGCCGCCCCGGCATCCATCCGTCCCCCCGGCCGCCGCACGCCGGTGTGGGCGCTGCCCGAGGATCGCTACCTGGTGGCCCCCTCCGTGCGCGACGTGCTGCGCGCCGTCGACGGCACGCTCGTCGACGGCGACCCGCAGCTGCTGACCCGCGAGGTCCTGCGCGTCGTCATGTCGGGCATGTCGATGGTCAACGTGCTCCCGCGACTGCACGAGAGCGCGATCCTCGTCGTGGCCGCCGACCGCACCGAGGTGCTGCTGGCGGCGCTGCTGGCGAACTCGTCGGGCACGTTCCCGTCGCTGTCGGGGATCATCCTCAACGGTCCCTTCCCCCTGCCCGAGCCCATCCGGCGGCTCATGGACGGCCTGGGCTCGACGCTCCCGATCATCGCCACCGACCTCGGCACGTACGACACCGCGGTGCGCATCATGAACACGCGCGGGCGGCTGGCCGCCGACTCGCAGCACCGCTACGACACGGCGCTCGCGATCTTCGAGCAGCACGTCGACGTCGACGAGCTGATCGTCGCCCTGGGCGTCGCCCGCGCGAACGTGGTGACCCCGCTCATGTTCGGATACAGCCTCATCGAGCGCGCCCGCGCCGACCGGCGGCGCATCGTGCTGCCCGAGGGCGGCGACGACCGCATCCTGCGGGCGGCGGCGACGGTGCTGGCCCGCGGCATCGCCGATCTCACGATCCTCGGCGAGGAGATCGAGGTGCGCAGTCGCGCGCTCGAGCTCGGCATCGACATCGGCGCCGCAACGGTGCTCTCGCCGTTCGACGCCGTGCACGTCGACAAGTTCGCCCGCGAGTATGAGCGGCTGCGCGCACACAAGGGCGTCACGTTCGCGCAGGCGGCCGACACGGTGACCGATGTCTCGTACTTCGGCACCATGATGGTGCACCTGGGCTTCGCGGACGGCATGGTGTCGGGTGCGGCGCACACGACCGCACACACCATCCGGCCCGCCTTCGAGATCATCAAGACCAGGCCGGGCGTCTCCGTGGTCTCATCGGTGTTCCTCATGGCGCTGGCCGACCGGGTGCTCGTGTACGGCGACTGCGCCGTGATCCCCGACCCCACCGCCGAGCAGCTCGCCGACATCGCCGTCTCATCGGCCGCGACCGCCCGCCAGTTCGGCATCGACCCGCGCGTGGCGATGCTGTCGTACTCCACGGGCGAGTCGGGAACCGGCGCCGATGTCGAGAAGGTGCGCGCGGCCACGGCCCTGGTGCGCGAGCGGGCCCCCGAGCTGCTGGTGGAGGGCCCGATCCAGTACGACGCCGCGGCCGATGCCGCCGTCGCCGCCGCGAAGATGCCGGACTCGGCGGTCGCCGGTCGTGCGACGGTGTTCATCTTCCCGGACCTGAACACCGGCAACAACACGTACAAGGCCGTGCAGCGCTCGGCGGGTGCGGTCGCGATCGGCCCCGTGCTGCAGGGCCTGAACAAGCCGATCAACGACCTCTCGCGCGGCGCGCTGGTCGAGGACATCGTGAACACCATCGCGATCACCGCCATCCAGGCTCAGGAGTCCACCGGCGCAGGACCGGCGACATGACCCGGGTGCTGGTGATCAACAGCGGCTCGTCGTCGTTCAAGTACCAGCTGGTCGACGTCGAGTCGGCCGTCGCGACGGCCACCGGCCTGGTCGAGCGCATCGGGCAGCCGATGGGCGCCGCCTCCCACACCGTCCTGCTCGGCGCCGCCGCGGCGGGCGCGGCGGCGGAGCCCCGGGCATCCGTCACGGCTGTGGACGCGACCTACCGCGAAGAGCTGCCCATCCCCGACCACACCGTCGGGTTCCAGGTCATGCTCGACGCCTTCGCCGCGCACGGCCCGTCGCTGGTCGACGGCCCGCCGGTCGCCGTCGGCCACCGCGTCGTGCACGGCGGGTCGCGGTTCTTCGAGCCCACCCTCATCACGCCGGCCGTCGAGGAGGCCGTGGACGAGCTGTCGCAGCTGGCCCCGCTGCACAACCCCGGCGCGCTGCAGGGCATCATCGCAGCGCGCACGGCCTTCCCCGACCTGCCGCATGTCGCCGTGTTCGACACCGCGTTCCACCAGAGCCTCGCTCCGGCGGCGTACACCTACGCGATCGACCGCGCGCTCGCCGAGGAGCAGCACGTGCGCCGGTACGGGTTCCACGGCACATCGCACAAGTTCGTCGGCGAGGCGGCCGCAGCCTTCCTCGGGCGCCCGCTCGCCGAGCTCAAGCAGATCGTGTTCCACCTCGGCAACGGCGCGTCGGCGACGGCGATCGACGGCGGTCGCTCGGTGGAGACGTCGATGGGCATGACGCCGCTGGAGGGCCTGGTCATGGGCACGCGCTCCGGCGACATGGACCCCGCGGTGATCTTCCACCTGCACCGGCGCGCCGGCATGTCGGCGGTGGAGATCGACGACCTGCTCAACAAGCGCAGCGGGCTGCTGGGCCTGGCCGGCGTCTCCGACATGCGCGACGTGCTGGCGGGCGTCGACGCCGGCGATGAGGCGGCGATCCTCGCGTTCGACGTGTACATCCACCGGCTGCGGGCGTACGCCGGTGCCTATCTGGCGCAGCTGGGCGGCGCCGACGTCATCTCGTTCACCGCCGGGGTCGGCGAGAACTCGGCTCCGGTGCGCGCCGGCGCCCTCGCCACCCTCGGCTTCGCCGGCGTCGAGGTCGACCCTGCGCGCAACGAGGCCCGCGCGCGCGGCATCCGGGTGATATCGACGGATGCCTCGCGCGTCACCGTGCTCGTGGTCCCCACCGACGAAGAGCTCGAGATCGCGCGGCAGACCCTTCAGGTCGCCGGAACGCTCTGAGGCCGGCTGGACACCCGCACTGGGCGGGCTACGCTTTCCAGGTGGCCGAATCACCCGATCTCACCACGTACGCCGGAGTCCTGTTCGATCTGGACGGGGTGCTGACCCCCACCGCGGACGTCCACATGCACGCGTGGCAGTCGATGTTCGATGAGCTGTTCGCACAGTGGAGCATCGAGCCGCCCTACACCGACCGCGACTACTTCGACTACGTCGACGGCAAGAAGCGCTACGACGGCGTGGCGAGCCTGCTGCGCAGCCGCAGCGTCGAGGTGCCATGGGGCGAACCGTCCGACCCGCCGTCCGCGGACACGATCTGCGGCATCGGCAACCGCAAGAACCTGGTGTTCGCCCGCCTTCTTCGCGAGGAGGGCGTGCAGCCGTACCCGGGGAGCATGCGGCTGCTGGACGCCCTGCGGGACGCGGGCACGCCGGTCGCGGTGGTGTCGAGCTCGAAGAACGCCCGTGAGGTGCTGACGGCAGCCGGCATCCTGGACCGGTTTCCGGTGATCGTCGACGGCCTGGTCGCCGAACGCGACCATCTCGCCTCAAAGCCCGCCCCAGACGTGTTCGCCGAGGCGATCGGGATGCTGGGGCTCCCCGCTGCACGCACGGCCGCCGTCGAGGACGCGATCAGCGGCGTGGCGTCGGCCTCGGCCGCTGGGTGCGGCCTGGTCGTCGGGGTCGATCGCGGGGTGGGCGCCGACGACCTGATCGCTGCCGGCGCCGACATCGTCGTCCACGACCTCGAGGAGCTCGTGCCATGATCGACCGCGATCGCTACCCCGTCGATCCGTGGCGGCTGATCGAGACGCGCATCGACTTCGAGGACGCGGGGGTCACCGAGACGCTCTTCGCCGTCGGCAACGGGTATCTCGGCATGCGCGGCAATCACCCGGAGGGCCGCCACGCCGAGGAGCACGGCACCTTCGTCAACGGATTCCACGAGACGTTCCCCATCCGCCATGCCGAGCAGGCCTACGGATTCGCCGAGGTCGGCCAGACGATCATCAACGCCCCCGACGCGAAGGTCATGCGCGTCTACGTCGACGACGAGCCGCTGTCGCTGGACATCGCCGACATCCGCGACTACGAGCGGGTGCTCGACCTGCGCGAGGGCGTGCTGACCCGCCACATCCGCTGGGCGACGCCGTCGGGCAAGGAGGTGCTGCTCGACTTCAGCCGCATGGTCTCGTTCGAGGACAAGCACCTCGCGATGATGGTCGTGGACGTCACGGTCGTCAATGCCGATGCGCCGGTCACGATCGACTGTCAGCTCATCAACCGTCAGGACGGCGAGAACGTCTACGGCGGCACGCCCAGGATGTCCAAGAGCGGCGGCTTCGACCCCCGCAAGGCGGAGGCGATCACCGAGCGCGTGCTGCAGCCGCAGGAGTACTGGCAGGACGGACTGCGCTCCGCGCTGAGCTACCGGGCGACCTCGTCGGGCATGACCATCGCCGTGGTCACCGACCACATCGTGGACACCGAGAACGAGTATTCGGCGCGGCGGCTGATCGAGCCCGACTTCGCCAAGAACGTCTTCCGCGTGCAGGCCAAGGCGGGGGTGCCCACCCGCGTGGTGACCTTCGCGAGCTACCACACCTCGCGCGGAGTGCCCGCGCGCGAGCTCGTCGACCGCTGCCGGCGCACCCTCGACCGTGCCGCCACGGTGGGCGTGGACGAGCTGCTCCAGGAGCAGCGGCTCTGGCTCGACGGCTTCTGGGATCGCTCGGACGTGCGCATCGCCGGGCACGACGACCTGCAGCAGGCGACGCGGTGGTGCCTGTTCCAGCTCGCCCAGGCGGCGGCCCGCGCGGACGGCATGGGCGTGCCCGCCAAGGGCGTGACCGGGTCGGGCTACAGCGGGCACTACTTCTGGGACACCGAGATCTACGTCATCCCCTTCCTCGTGTACACGACGCCGCTGTGGGCGCGCAACGCGCTGCGCATGCGGGCGCTCATGCTGCCCGCCGCCCGGCACCGGGCCAACCAGCTGAACGAGGCCGGAGCGCTGTTCCCGTGGCGCACGATCAGCGGCGAGGAGGCGTCGGCCTACTACGCCGCCGGCACCGCGCAGTACCACATCAACGCCGACGTCTGCTACGCGCTCGGCACGTACGTGCGCGCCACCGGGGATGACGAGTTCCTGTACCAGACGGGGGTCGACATCGCGGTGGAGACGGCCCGGCTCTGGGCGACGCTGGGATTCTGGCGCGAGGGCGATGGCGAGGAGATCTTCCACATCCACGGCGTGACCGGGCCGGACGAGTACACCACGGTCGTCAACGACAACCTCTTCACGAACGTGATGGCGCGCTTCAACCTGCGGTTCGCCACGCGCGTCGTCCGCGAGATGGAGGAGATCGACGGCGAGGTCCACCGCCGGATGGTCGAGCGACTGCAGCTCGAGCCGGATGAGCCGGATGCCTGGGAGCGCGCCGCCGACGCGATGCACATCCCCTACAGCGAGGCCCTCGGCATCCACCCGCAGGATGCGATGTTCCTGGAGCGCGAGCTGTGGGATCTGGAGCACACCCCGCCCGAGCAGCGGCCGCTGCTGCTGTACTTCCACCCTCTGGTGATCTACCGCTTCCAGGTGCTCAAGCAGGCCGACGTGGTGCTGGCGCTCTTCCTGCAGGGCAATCACTTCACCGACGAGGAGAAGCTCGCCGACTTCGAGTACTACGACCCGCTGACCACGGGCGATTCGACCCTCTCTGCCGTCGTGCAGGCGATCCTGGCCGCGGAGGTCGGGTACCAGGACCTCGCCCTGGAGTACTTCCTCGAGTCGCTGTTCGTCGACCTCGCGAACCTGCACCACAACACGGCCGACGGCGTGCACGTCGCTTCGGCCGGCGGGGTGTGGACGGCGCTGGTGTCGGGATTCGGCGGCATGCGCGACCACTTCGGCGAGCTCGCCTTCGACCCGCGGCTTCCCGAGGACTGGCCCTCCCTGGAGTACGTGCTGCACTGGCACGGCACCCGGCTGGAGGTGCGACTCACGCGCGACGAGCTGCGGGTGCGCGCGGGGGAGGGCGAGCCGGTGGGATTCGCCGTCCGCGGCGAGGAGTTCGTCGTCGCCGGCGGCGAGGAGGTCGTCGTGCCGCTGCGCGGCCAGGGACCGGTCATCGCCGGCCGCCCTTCGCTGCGCCAGTTCGCCGACGCCCGCCGCGAGGACGGCACGCTGCTGTCGGCGTCGGTGCCCGCGCTGACCACGACGATCCCTGTCCTGGGCGCCGAATCCGACGAGCCGGTGCACCCCACGTGCATCGACACATAGCGGGCGAGGATGTCGGGGGCACACCGTAGGCTGGACGGGTGACCACCGCTCTGTACCGCCGCTATCGCCCGGAGACATTCGCGGAGATGATCGGGCAGGCCCAGGTCACCGAGCCGCTCACGACCGCGCTGCGCGGCGACCGGGTCGGCCACGCATACCTGTTCTCGGGCCCGCGCGGCTGCGGGAAGACCACCTCGGCCCGCATTCTGGCGCGGTGCCTGAACTGCGCGCAGGGTCCGACCGACACCCCGTGCGGCCAGTGCGACAGCTGCGCCGAGCTGGGTCGCGGCGGCGGAGGGTCTCTGGATGTGGTGGAGATCGACGCCGCCTCGCACAACGGGGTCGACGACGCCCGCGATCTGCGCGAGCGGGCGATCTTCGCGCCCGCGCGCGACCGGTACAAGATCTTCATCCTCGATGAGGCGCACATGGTCACCCAGCAGGGCTTCAACGCACTGCTCAAGCTCGTGGAGGAGCCGCCCGACCACGTGAAGTTCATCTTCGCGACGACCGAGCCCGAGAAGGTGCTCGGCACCATCCGCTCGCGCACGCATCACTACCCGTTCCGCCTCGTTCCGCCGGCGGCCATGCTCGAGTACGTCCAGCAGCTGTGCGAGCAGGAGGGGGTGCGGGTCGAGAAGGGCGTGCTCCCGCTCGTGGTTCGCGCCGGCGGCGGCTCGCCGCGTGACACGCTGTCGCTGCTCGACCAGCTCATCGCCGGTTCGGCCGCGTCGGCGAGCTCGGGGCAGGTCACCGTGGGCTACGAGCTCGCGGTCGCGCTCCTCGGCTACACGCACGCCGAGCTGCTCGACGAGGTCATCGACGCCTTCGCGGCCGCCGACGCCGCGACCGCGTTCACCGCGATCGACCGCGTGGTGCAGACCGGCCAGGATCCGCGGCGCTTCGTCGACGACCTGCTCGAGCGGCTGCGCGACCTCATCATCGTCGAGGCGACCGGGACGGGCGCCGCGGCAGTGCTGCGCGGCGTCTCGGCCGAGGAGCTGGAGCGGATGTCGAGGCAGGCGGACGCCTTCGGCGCCGAGCGGCTCTCGCGCACGGCTGATCTCGTGGTCGCCGCGCTCGACGAGATGACCGGTGCGACCTCGCCCCGCCTGCAGCTCGAGCTCATGGTCGCGCGCGTCCTGACCCACACTGCTGCGCCTGCCGCCGCCACTGCGGTCGTCGAGCGGGGCGCCGAACGCGCCGAGACGAAACGTGCCGAGCCCACCGTGTCACGCGCCCCCGTCCCCGCGCCCCCCGCTCCAGTGTCCAGTGCCCCAGCGTCCAGTGCCCCAGTGTCCAGTGCCCCGGTCCCCGGTGCCCCGGTCCCCGGTATCGCCACTGCGGACCCCGAGCCTGTCGCCGGGCCCGTCACACTGCAGTCCCTGCAGGCCTCCTGGCCGAGCGTGATCGACCGGCTCGAGAGTATCCGGCGCGCGTCGTGGATGGTGGCGATGCAGACCCGCCCGCTCCAGCTCGAGGAGACCGACGACGGCCACGTGCTCACCCTCGCCTTCCCGAGCGCGAAGGAGATCGAGAAGTTCAAGCCGAAGGCGCTCGGCGGAACGGACGCGCACGTCGACGTGCGCCAGGCGATCAAGGATGTCGCCGGCATCACCGTGCGCTTCCTGCCGCGCGTCGACCCCTCGGCCGGCTCGGAGAACGGATCCGGGGGCGCAGGCGGGGACACGGACGCACCACCGCCTCCGGACGAGGAGCCTTCCCCGCATCCTCCCTCGGCACACCCCTCGGCAGGTCCCCCGGCAAGCTCGCGAACCGGAACCGGAACCGGAACCGGAGCCGGCAGCGGAGGGGGAAGCGGGAGCGGGCGTGCGGGCGGGAGCTCGGCGCCGCGCACCGCCGGTCCGGTGACCGACTGGGCGGTGGCGCCGATCCCCGGTGACGGCTCGGCGCCTGTCGCCGCGGTGGCGCAGTTCGCCGTCGACGACGAGCCTGAGGACGCGGCGGCCCCCGGCATCCGCATCGCCACGCTGGCTCCCGCTCGTGACGGCGACGTCGTCGCCGACGCCGACGACGTGCCTGACGACCCGGACGACGCGGACGTCGACATCCTCGGACCCGCTGGTCCCGCCGATCCGGGGGCGACGGCACCGGCGACCAGCCTGCGCACGAGTCCGGGCCTGGAGCGCTATGGCGAGGCCGTGGTCCGGCAGGTGCTCGGTGCGCGCTTCGTCCGCGAAGAGCCGTATGAGCCGCCCACGAGGTTCCAGTAGCCATGTACGACGGCATCGTCCAGGAGCTGATCGACGAGTTCGGGCGCCTTCCCGGCATCGGCCCGAAGTCGGCGCAGCGCATCGCCTTCCACATCCTCCAGACCCCCGGCTTCGATGTCGCGCGGCTGGCGGAACTTCTCGTGGAGGTGCGAGAGAAGGTGCGCTTCTGCGAGATCTGCGGCAACGTCTCCGAGCAGGATCGCTGCATCATCTGCCGCGACCCGCGTCGCGACGGCTCGCTGATCTGCGTCGTCGAAGACGCGAAGGATGTCTCCGCGATCGAGCGCACCCGCGAATTCCGCGGCCTGTATCACGTCCTCGGCGGCGCCATTAATCCCATCGCCGGCATCGGCCCCGACGACCTGCGCATCACCCAGCTGGTGCAGCGCCTCGCCGACGGCACCGTGCAGGAGGTCATCCTCGCCACCAACCCGAACCTGGAGGGCGAGGCGACCTCGACGTATCTCAGCCGGCTG
>DASSYC010000055.1:0-6042 GCA_035703465.1 Microbacterium sp.
GGCACGACCGCGATGCCGTCGGCATGTGCCCGCTGATCGGAGCGCGGGGCCGCGATCTCGTTGCCCGCGATCGCGAAGCCGCCCTCGGAGACGACGATGCCGGTGCCGCCCACGGCGACCGTGTTGCCGGCGATCGCGACCCAGCTGCCGGCGATCGCCGTGCCGGGGAACACGAGGCCGGTGGTGACGATGCCTCCCTCGGCGGCGCGGATGACGGTGTTGGATGCCACCCGGTTCGCGAGCAGGAACGCGGTGGTGCCCTCGAGCCGCACACCGAAGTCGCGCGCGACGACGATGTTCTCGCTCAGCTCGAGCTCTGCGACGAGCAGCATGCGCCGCCCGCCCTCCGCTCCCGTCGTCGCGTGTCCGATGCCCGTCGGCGCCGCGACGATGTTGTCGCGCAGGGTCGTGAGCAGGGCGGCGCCCGCGAGCGCGATCGCGGCATGCGCCGGCCCCTCCTGCGCGAGCACGAGCGCCGTCACCCGCTCGACGGTCGCGGCGACGGTCGTGTCGAGCACGACGGCCGAGTCGTTCGCTGCGATCACGGTGAGCTTCTCGATCGTGATGAAGCGGCTGCGTGACACGATGAAGCCCTCGGAGGCCGATGCCACGACGATCGAGCCGGCGCCCTGGCCGTGGATGCGCAGCGACCCGGCGTCGTCGACGCGGACGGGCTCGCGCAGCGCGTACAGCCCGATCGCGAGGCACACCGTGCCGCCGCCCTCGGCGATGACCTGGGCGACGGCGTCCTGGATGGTGAACTCGCCGTTCGCGTGCGAGACCGGCGTCACGCAGGCCGTGCATTCGCAGCCGCACTCGTCGCAGCCCTCCCCACCGCCGTCGCCAGGTGTCGGCCACTGGGGCCGGCAGTCGGTGACGGCGCTGCCGGTGAGGATGCCGAGCCGCACGCAGTGGTGGTGGATGCCGAGCGGAGGCGCCGCTGCGAGCAGCGGATCGCCGCCCGCCAGGCCGCCGGCTGCATCCGCGGCGCGTGCGGACACAATCCAGTGGTCGCCGCAGCGGAACTGCCCGCCCGCAGACGAGAACCCCACGACGAGCCCGCGCTCGAGCACGACGCGGTCGGTGGAGACCGCCGGCACCGGGATGCCGCCGGTCGCGCCCGCCGCGTTCAGGTCGACCACCGTCCCGCCCGCGGTGTTCTTGACGACCCCGACCTGATCCCAGCGGCGCACGCGCAGGTGACGCTGCGCGGCATCCTCGATCGTGAGCTGCAGGTCGGCGGGCAGGGGCGCGCCGGCGAAGGCGATCGTGCCCTCGGCGTCGTCGACCTCGATGCGGCGCAGCTCGCCGGGCTTGCCCCAGAGCTCGCGGTGGTCGTCGACGACCTCCACCCAGTCGCCGTCATGGAATCCGAGCACGTCGTCTTTGCCGAGCGAGGCGGGGCGCACCTTCGCGCCGGCCTCGAGCACCTCCAGGATCGGGCTCGCCACCGATCCGTTGTCGCGCGACCACTTGAACGTCGCCGTTCCCAGAGTGCCGGGGTCGTGGATCTCGATGCGGTAGGTCTGGTGCTCGAGACCCCGGTAGCCCCCGGTCGGCGGGAGCTCGCACGGATCGTCATCGACGACGGCGACCGTCTCGACCGTGAGCCGGGCACCCGAAGGGGCGGTGAGCTCGCTCCAGCCCGCGATGTCCTTGTCGGGCGTCGCGCACGTGGTGCCGTCGGGCGCCGCGAAGAGCTTGACCTGCCACGCGGTCTGTGTGCGTGCTGTCGTGTCGACGCCGATCGCAGGCTCGATGAGCCGCGGGTCTTCGAGGTGCGTCACCTCGCGCGACCACACGTCGAGATACACGAGGTGCGTGCCGGTGTCGGGCAGAGGCGGCGGCTCGGGCAGGTAGGGCTGCTTCGTGTAGGTGACGGCATCCGCCCCGACCGGCTCGGCGAGGATCGGGTCGAACGTGTCGTCAGGCTGCGCCCCGTGATTCTCGGCGAGCAGTCCGTCGGCGTACAGGCGACCGCGACCGATCTCGAGGTCGTCGCCCGCGACGGTGAGGGCGAAGGCATCCGGCGTCACCTTCGACACGGCGGCCGTGCCCTGGATGCCCGGCTGTGGCCCCGGGCCGTCGAGGTCGGCGACGTTCGCGCGCAGCCGGCGCTCCAGGATCGTGACGAGCTCGTTCCAGTCGCCGTCGAGCAGCAGGCGCCCTTGCTGCAGCACGACGCCGGAATGATCCTTGCGTGCGTCGAACCGCACGCCGCTGAGGTCAGCACCCATCAGTTCGTCCCCTTCCCGGAGTCATGTCGCGAAGATGCGGTCGGCCGCGAGGCCGAACCGCAGGTACTCGTCGAGACGGATGCGCAGGTTGGCCTCGCGCTGCGGAGCGTAGAGGCGGTGCGTCACCCCCATCTCGCTCTCGTCGTCGGCGCCGCGTCGGATGCGGCTGTGCGTCCCCTCGTGGAGGCGGAGGTAGTCGTGGTCGCCGTAGCGCATCGATCCGAACCGCGGGCGCGACGCGCGCTGCTGGGCGAGCGGGTCGTCCGGCCGCGGCGCACAGTGGAACCGCCGTCCCGTGCGCGACGCCTCGGGCAGGAACGAATACCGCACGCACCCCTGCTGCTTGCGCTCGGCGTGCACCGGGTGGGGTCGTGCGTCGCCCTGACCGAGGGCCGCGACGAAGAGCGAGTTCGAGGCATCCAGCCGGATGCAGCGCACGCTGCCGACGATCGTCGACGCGGCGATGTCCAGGTCGCCCGCCGCCGCCGTGCCGTCGCCTGTCTCCCAGTCGGCGGCGGAAGCCACCGTGCGCGGGGAGGCGCCGTCGCGCCCCGTGACGGCGACGCCCCCGCGCGACGAGGCGTCGACGATCGAGTCGACGATCTCGACGCTCGCGCCCTCGACCGCGACGATCGGTCCGACGACGCTGCGCTCGATGCGCACGCACGCGAACGGGTCGAGCACGATGAGACTCGCGCTCGCGGGCGAGCCCGGCTCGCCGTCGGCGGTGCGGGTGAGGCCGGGAACGAGCGTGGTGTCGCGGATGACGATCGTGCGCCGCTCGCGGTCGGGCGGGTCGACCTCGTCGAGCACGACCGGCGCGCCCGAGACGAGCAGCCCGTCGAGCACGATCGTGCTCTTCGGCTGCATGTCGAGCACGAGCGGCGTCGTGAGCTCGAGCGAAGGGCGGACGTGGTCGGCCGCCGCGAGGCACACCGCGGCGTCGGCGTCGGCGGTCGGGTCGGGTGTGAGCGCCGTGATCGTGAGGTTCTGCGCATAGCGCGCGGAGTCGACGATCTCGACGGTGCCCGCCTGCGTCACGAGGGCGAGCTGGGGCGCGAGCGCGTCACCGTCCGACACTGTGAACCGCGGCTCGGGGAGCGGGTCGCCGCCGCGCCGGCGGTTGCCGGCCCCGACCGGCACGGCCATGCCGATCGAGAATGTCGCGAGGATGCGGTTCTGCGCGGGCACGGGATCGCCGAACCACACGCGGCCGAGTGCCGGGTCGATGTGCACGTCGCCGGCCACGGGCTCGTGCGCCCACACGCCCCCGCCGCCGGGCACGTCGGAGAGGTCGGCGAAGCGCACGTCGTCGAGCGGGATCGCCACCGGGTCGGCCGCGCCGATCCGCCGTTCGAGCAGGATCGACCGGCGCGCGCGCGACAGCGTCGGGCCGTACACGGCGGGAGCGTGGTCAGCCGCCCACCGGACGGTGAGGGGCTGGGGCACGTCGGGCGGTTCGGCGAGGTGCGCGATCTCGGGCTCGATGCGCGGCTGGGCGAAGAGGCGGATGTCGGCGCCGAGCGGGTCGAACCGGAAGCGCCGCTCGTCGTCCGATGCGTCGGGGGTGAGCGGCGAGCGCTCGATCAGCACCGGCTGCGTGCGCCACAGGAAGATCGGCACCTTCACGATGCCGCAGCGCCCCCGCCGCTCGCGCCACGTCGACGTGATCGGACGCGTGTGCGCCGTGTGGGCGAGGTCGTCGAACGCGGCACCCTGCTGCACGACGTGGTGCAGTGCCTCGTGGTCGCGCATCCCTGCGCTCGCGAGCGAGTGCGGACGCGTGTGGTTCATGTACTGCGTCGTCGCGAGTCTCTCGAACGACTCGTAGACGCGCGCGGGCCAGCCGGTCACGTCCCGCGCGAGCTGCTCGATGACGGCTGCCGTGCCCTTGCGGCGGCGGTACGCGACGGTGTTCGCGACCTCGGCGCGGGGCGACACGACCTCCGGCACGACGCCGTGGATCGGGCGGTATCCGACGACGCCGCCGATGTAGGGCGTCGCCCATGGGGCGGCGGTCTCGACGAACTGGTCGTCGTAGAGCTGCGCGAGCTCCTCGGCCAGCACATCGAGCTGGTCCCCGAACACGTCGAGGAGCTCGGCCAGCACTCCGCCCGCCTCGTCGTCGCGCAGGCGATGCACCGAGGGCAGCAGCTGCCACAGGCGGTCGGCGGTGGTTCCGGGCTCGGGCGCGGTCATGGCATCTCCAGGAGCGGCGGGAAGGGCACCGGATCGAGCACGAGCAGCTCTGCGCCGAGCGGATCGGGCACGGCGAGGGCGGCGGGGGCGGCGACGAGCCGCTTGGCGAGACTCGGCGCGCTGCCGCGGTGGAGCAGGTCGAGGTCGATCCCGACGACTCCGACGACGGATGCCGCGGCCGCGACGATCTCGGACGCGTGCACCGGTTCGCCGAGGTCGCGCGCCGGTGCGCCGTACGACGTGCGCAGCGCGGCCTCGAGGGCCGCGAGCACGGCGGCCCGCTCGCGGTCGGGCTCGGTGTCGACCTTGAGCGCGATGCGGAAGTCGACGCGCCGCACAGGCACGACGGCCACCCGCACCAGCGGGTCGCCCCAGCGCACGAGCTCCCTCTCGAGGCGCGCGACGATCTGCGCGGGCGGCGCGGCGCCGGAGGCATCCGCAACCGTCACGACGATGAGCGAGCCGCCGCCTGCGACCGGCAGCACCGCGGCCTGCGCCTTGCCGATGCCCGCGAAGGCGAGCGAGAAGTCGGCGTAGTCGAGCAGCGACACCGTGCGCCCGAGCGTGCGTACGGGGATCGGGATGGCGCGCTGCGCGTCGGCCTCGGTCTCGGGATCGACGCCGCCGACGGCGGGGGCGGGGTTGCTGACGCCCTTGAGCCCGAGCGGGCGGTCCAGTGCGATGCCGAGCTGATCGCGGCGCACGTTGCCGGCGACGCCGGCGCCCTTGCGGTACCGGGCGCGCACGTTCATCGCGCCCGTCGACGGCCGGGCGCCGCGCGCGCCGTCGCCGAAGACGACGCTGATACCGCCGTCGGGCTCGTCGCGCGTCTCGTACACCCGGTCGGTGGGGCCCGCGCTCGCGGTCGTCGCGACCTCCTTCCAGAGCACGTCGTCGACGCGGACTTCGAGGGTGGATGCCGTGCCCCGCGGCGTCGCGGCCCGCACGAACGTGAGCGGCGCCTGCTGCACGCGATATGCCGCGAACGGAATGCGCGCATCGCCCGCGCCCAGCAGCTGCGTCACAGACTCGCCGTGGGTCGCCCGCGCGGCGTTGCCGTACACGACGGCGGTCGCGCGCGTCGGCGCGTGGGCGGGCGGGGCGACGAGGGTGATCTTGGTGCGCGCGGACGGATGCCCGGGCACGAGGGCGCCCACGGGCTCGGCCTTGTCGACCGTGACGGGCTCGGCGACGGGTGCTCCCGCGGCATCCGTGCCGGCGAGCACGATCGTTCGCCCCTTCGCCATGCCGGTCGCGTCGCCGTCGACGACGATCGTCGTGCCGGCCAGTGCCGATGCGTCGGGCGCTTCGGCGACCGTGAGCAGCTCCGGTGCGGCGTGCACGACGACCTGCCGGGGCGTCAGCGCCGTGCTGAGGGCGGGAGAGAGCGCGCCGATGAGCGTCGTCTGTCCCGAGACCCCCCACGCGGCCAGCGCCAGCTCGGCGGCAAAGTCGACGCGGTAGCGGCCGCTCGCCGACGCCGCCTCGGCGACGAGCCACGATCCCAGCGTCACCTCGGGGTGAGAGCCGTCGACGTACATGGCCGTGACGCCGAAGAACGTGAACATGGCGGTGAATCCGCTGCTCGAGGAGGGCTGTTCGAACG
>DASSYC010000116.1:0-2452 GCA_035703465.1 Microbacterium sp.
TCTTCTCGCATTCAATGCGATGCGCGAGGACGACGCGAACATGACCCTCATCGTCACGGTCATCGTGGTCTTCTTCAGCGTCGTGCTGCACGGACTGATCCTGCCCAATGCCTCGTTCCGCCGGCGGCACCCGGCGACCGATGAACTCACCGTTTCCGATTCTTCAGAACGCGATTGACCGCCGCCTCTCAGGGCGTGAACGCTGCGACGAAGCGGTCGCGGAACTCCTCCATCCGCCACACGGGCGCATCGGGCGAGGGGTGGATGCCGGGTTCCCACTGCCACGCCGCGATCGCCTCGAACACAGCGGGATCTTTCGCGATGATCGTGACCGGAACGTCGTGATCGGCATCCGGACCGCTCACGATCCGCGCGGGCTGATGGTCACCGAGCAGGATGAGCACGAGGTCCGCCGGATCGTACGTATGCAAGAACGAGAATGTTGCTTCGAGCGTGTATGCCACGGACTGTCCGTACAGCATCTGCACCCGCTGCGGGTCCGCCCATGCCTCCACCGGTGTCGGCTGATCCGCCGGCTGCGGACGGAACACAGACCCGTCTCCGAGGTCCGTCCACGGCACGAGGTGCGGCAGCGGCGTCCACGGCGTGTGCGACGACACCAGGTCGATCTCGGCCATCACCGGCACGTGCGCGCCGTCCAGCACGCGGTCGCCGAACACCTTGAGGGTGTACTGGTCAGGGATGCGGGCGTAGCTGAACGACGGACCCGCATAGGCCATGTTCCGGGCGTTCAGCATCGCGTCGTAGCCGTAGAACGAGCTCCCCACCGGCCACGGATCGGTGTTGGAGGGCACGACCGCGACGGTGTGCCAGCCGGCATCCGAGAACAGCCGGGCCAGCGTGAGCCGGCCCGATGACGTCAGCCGCTCGTACTTCTGCTGAGAGTCCACCCACATGCCGCTCTGCAGGGTGGAATGCGCCAGCCAGCTGACTCCCCCGAATGTCGGCGAGGTCAGGAAGGCGCTGCGTGCCGCATACCCGTCCGCGGTGAGCTGGGCGCCGCCCGACCGGAGGGCCATGGAGATTCCGGCGGTGAACGGCGCATCCTGCACGGCGACCTTCCCGTAGCTCTCCACGAATGCGAACACGACGTCCTTGCCGTCGAGGGCTGTGAGCACGTCCGAGGACACGTCCCGCAGCGGGTCGGACGCGAGTGCCCGCTGGAAATCAGCATCGCTGCGAAGACTCTCCGCGGCCCGAGCCACCGTGGCCGTGAGGGTGTCGGTGGCGGGGGCTGCAGCCAGCGGAACGCCCGGCATCACCTGCGCACCCGCCAGCGCGCTGACGATCCAGGTGACGGCGAGGGTCGTGAGCACGACCTGTCCGGTGCGGCCCGACCGTGCCGCTGCACCTTCGGTGCGCAGTGCCGCTCCGGCGAGCGCCACCGCCACCCCGGCGAGCGCGGCCACGATGAGGACCACGATCAGGATCGCGTTGGGGGTGCCAATCGCGTCGCCGACCACTCCGATGGCGCTGACGACCGCGGGCCAATCCTCGATGATGTCGAACGGCCGATCGATGGTCGCCTCGAATCCGAGATCCAATGCCGCCACGACGACCGAGAGCACGACGATGACACTGAACGCTCCGGCGACGAGCGCGCGCAGAAGCCGCCCCGGAGTGATCAGCAGCACCAGCACCACCGCGATGGATCCCGCCGGAAGGGTCAGGAAAGCCGCCGGGGTGCCGGTCGAGAGCACACTCGCGACGAGCGGCACGGCCAGAAGCACCACGATCGCTGCGACAGTTCCCGCGGCGGCGAGGCGCGCCCTCCGCCTCCGGCTGGTCTGGTCATCGAAGCCGCCGTCCACCGTGACCTTCACGACCGGGCGCGGAACTCTCCCGGCGCGCGGTGCTCGCCGGGCGCGGGCGCACGGGACCGGTCCGACAGGGCATACCGCAGCAGCACGACATCCCCGATCCGGTACGTGTCGGCCAGCACCGCGCGACGCGACGCCGTCCACGGGAAGCGGCCGGACTCGACGAAGCGCGGCGCACCGGACTCGCCGACGAAGAACGGGGCGATCACGAGTTGGAGCTCGTCGGCGAGTTCGTCGACGAGGAACTGCGTGAGCACGCTGCCGCCACCTTCGACCATCAGCCGGTCGACGCCGCGCTCCCCGAGGTCTTCGATGACGTCCGCCATCGTCATGCGGTCATCGCCGAGCGGCACCACCGTCGCGAGGGCCCCCAGTCGCTCCACGGTCAGACGGGCGCTGCTCTGCGCGCAGTAGATGAGCTTCTCGACATCCCCCGCAGTGAAGAACGCCGCCTCGGGCGGCACGTCGCCCGTGGCCGTCACCGTCACCTTCATCGGCGATCGCGGCCGGCCCGCTGCCATCCGCTCCCGCTGCCGGTCCTCGCTGCGGACCAGCAGCCGCGGATCGTCCCGCCGCACGGTCGATGCGCCGACCATGATGGCGTCGCTGTC
>DASSYC010000096.1:0-3953 GCA_035703465.1 Microbacterium sp.
TTCCGTATCTGATGCCACCCATTGATTAGGCTTCGTGTCCCATCCGGATCATCGTGCGGCCCGGGCTGGCAACATGAACTCGGGCCACCCTCGGGAGAGGCAACTCTCCCGAGGGACGCCGGGTCACCATCACGGACTCACAGGGCGACGTCAGCCTCTCGGCGCGGTCACAGACTCCAGCGGGAACCGGGATGCCACGGTCGTCTGATCTTTCATCGCGGCGAGCCCACTGGCATCCCTCAACGACAACATCCTCATCGGCACACCCCCCCGACCGCGGGCGCCTGCTCACCCTGTGGGCGAGCGTGCACGACGTCGCCCAGCTCGCCGATGTCACCGTGGCGATCGGTGACACGCTGATCACAACGCAAGCGGGCAGGCTGCGCGTGGAGACATCGACCGAGCGTGCGCAGTTGAGCGCCGATGTCAGCGCCGAGCTCGCACGCACCGCGCGCCCGACTGTCAGCGGCCTGTTCCTCGCCGTGGCCGCCCTCATCGCCGCCGTGCAGTTCGGCCGGGTCACCGGCATGGCACGAGACATCGGCCGCGCGCGTGCGCTGGGCGCCACGCGCAGCACCATCGTGCTGCAGATCCTCCTCAACGCCGGACTCTGCGGCATCCTGGGCGCGCTCGCCGGCATCGCCGCCGGGATGGTCGTCAACGCCGTGGTGGCCGGGCCGCTCCCCGGCGCAGGCTTCACCGCGGGCGTGGGAGTGCTGATGGTGCTCGCCGCCGTCGCCGGATCTGTCGCCCCGGCCGTGCGCGCTTCGCGGATGGACCCCGTGCGCATCCTGCGGGTGCCGTGATGATCGATTGACAAGCGTGGTCATGTAGTGTGCAATATATTGCATGTCGCTACCGGAGAAGCTGCCCCGTGCACAGCGGCCCGCATCGCTGCGCGACTACGCGTACGTTCAGCTGCGGGATGCGATCGTGACTGGTCGGCTCGCCCCCGGCGAACGGCTGCGCGACCCCGACCTGGAGGAGTGGCTCGGAGTGAGCCGCACGCCGATCCGCGAGGCACTCGCGCGGTTGGAGGCGGCGGGCCTCGTGCACACGCGCCGCGCCCGGCTCACCGAGGTCGCGCCGCTCGATGCGCGCGCGGCGCTGGCCGCCCAGCGCATCGCCGCGGCGTTGCACGAGCTCGCGGTGCGCGAGGCGGTGCCCCAGCTGACCGCAGACGACCTCGACGCGATGCGCGCGGCCAACGCCCGCTTCGCCGCCGCCCACGCCGCCGGCGATGTGGACGCCGCGCTCTCCGCCGACGACGAATTCCACGCGGTGGCCGTCGCCGCCAGCGCCAACCCGCTGCTGCCGGCGCTGCTCGAGCAGGTCACGCCGCTGCTGCGGCGGCTGGAGCGCGTGCGGTTCGCGTCACTGGCCGGGCGCGCGAGCGTGCACGACCACGGCCGGATCATCGCGCTGTGCGAGGCCGGCGACGCCGAGGCGGCGGCGCACGCCGCACGCGAGAACTGGCTCACCCTCGAGCGGCTGCTGCCCGCGGCATCCGATCCCGATCCCGACCCGGACCACGACCAGGAGACACCATGACCCTCGCCGATTTCCCCCGCCACCCGCTCACCTTCGGCCCGAGCCCGATCCACCCGCTGAACCGCCTGTCCGACCACCTCGGCGGTGCGCGGATCTGGGCCAAGCGCGAGGACGTGTCCAGCGGGCTCGCCTTCGGCGGCAACAAGGTGCGCAAGCTCGAGTACCTCGTCCCCGACATTCTCGCGTCCGGCGCCGACACGCTCGTATCGATCGGCGGCGTGCAGTCAAACCACACGCGCCAGGTCGCCGCGGTGGCGGCACACCTCGGGCTCGCGGCGGTGCTCGTGCAGGAGAACTGGGTGAACTGGCCGGATGCGGTGAACGACCGCGTCGGCAACATCCTGCTGTCGCGCCTCATGGGCGCCGATGTCCGGCTGTCGCCGGCCGGCTTCGGCATCGGGATCAAGGACTCCTGGCGCGAGGCGATCGCCGACGTGGAGGCCGCGGGAGGCACGCCGTATGCGATCCCCGCCGGCGCCTCCGACCACCCGCTGGGCGGCCTGGGGTTCGCGAACTGGGCGCACGAGGTGCGCGCGCAGGAGGAGCAGCTCGGCGTCTTCTTCGACACGGTCGTGGTGTGCACGGTGACCGGCTCGACGCACGCCGGCATGATCGCGGGCTTCGCCGACCTGCAGGAGAACTTCGGCGACCGGCCCCGCCGGGTGCTCGGCATCGACGCGTCGGCGACCTTGGACGAGACGCGCGCCCAGGTCGCGCGCATCGCCCGGCGCACGGCCGAGATGATCGGGGTCGGACGCGACCTGCGCGACGACGAGATCACGGTGCTCGAGGGGTGGGCCGGGGACGAGTACGGCATCCCCGTGGCATCCACCGACGAGGCGATCCACCTCATCGGGCGGCTGGAGGGCGTCATCCTCGACCCCGTCTACGAGGGCAAGTCGATGGCGGGGCTCATCGACCTCGTCTCCGCGGGCGGGATCGCGCGGGAGGGGAACGTGCTGTTCGCGCACCTGGGTGGCCAGCCCGCGATCAACGCGTACAGCGGCCGGTATCACTGACCGCCGTGGCAGGCCGGCAGGTAGTCTGGGTCGCATGCCCATCGAAGAGCCGTCGAAGCCCACAAGGCAGCTGGGCACGCTCAAGGGTCAGATCCGGATCTCCGACGACTTCGATGAGACCGATCAGGAGATCATCGACGCGTTCGAGAACAGCGACCTGACCGGTCACTCGGCGTAGCGCAGGCGCGCATCGCGCGACGTGCGCTCGTCGCCGATGCGCAGCCCCGCGGAGACGCGGCCGGCCTCCCGCAGCTCGTGCAGACTCTCCACGGCGCGGTCGCGCAGCGTCCACGGGTCGATGGTGTTGACGTGGATCTTCGTGCCGCCCTCGAAACCGGCAGGGTTGGAGACGCGCCACTTCAGCACGATGCGCCACGGCATCGGGGCCATGACCCCCGCTGGCCGGTAGTGCCATTCCTCGTTGGTGGGGACGTGGATGCCGGTGGCCGCATGCAGCGCGTGCAGCACATCCGAGACACCGCGCACCTCCTCGGGCGAGTGCGCCTGCGGCAGGTGCGCGCTCGAGCGCGAGTAGACCTCGAAGGCCGGGTAGCGGTGACCCACACCGGCGAAGGCGACCGCGTGGTCGTTCGCGGCGACGAAGAGGCCCTCGCGCACCGACATGTCGGCGATCTCGCGCTGGTACAGCTGCCGGTCGCCGGTGAGCATGCCGATCTCGCGCGAGACCTGCGGCCCGAACTCGTCGATCGCGACGAGCTGCTTGTGCAGGTGCTCGAACGACGCGCCGGCCGGACGCAGCCAGTTCTGGAACACCGCGACGTACTTCGCATGCGGCTGCGCGTCGGCGATGCGCGTGAGCGCGTCGACCGTGAAGGCCAGGTACTCGGCGTGCTCGTCGGCGCTCAGTGCGCCCGCGGAGACGAGCTCGTCGTCCCACTCGGCGTCGTCGCGCACGTGCCGGCGCGCGACGACGACATCGTGCGAGCCGCCCACGAGGTCGAGGGCGCCCGCCTCGAGGTCGCTGGAGATGCCGGATGCCGCATCCCGGATCTCCACGAGACGCGCGATGTGCTCGCGTCCGAGCGCCGTCGACAGGTACTCGTCGGCACGCCGCACCACCTCGGAGGGCTGGCGGAAGCCGTAGTTCTCGCGCCAGTACTCGGCCGAGACGATCTCGAAGAGGTTGCCGAAGCGGCGGAACTGCGCGACGGTGTCGAAGAGGTCGTCGGCGAGCAGGTGATCCAGCCGCTGGAGCCCCCCGTCGCCGGTGCGCACGAGCCTCGCCTTCTCGGGCGTGGTCTCCAGATAGCGGTCCTGGCAGAACGCGCACAGGCGCGTGCCCTCACCGGGCTGGAGCCGGCGACGCGGCTCACGCGGCGCTGCGGTCGGGCGGTGCGCCCGGCCCGGCACCGTCCACACCTC
>DASSYC010000185.1:0-8876 GCA_035703465.1 Microbacterium sp.
GGCGATGACGTCGTACGCGTCGTTGAGGTTGAGCACGGTGAACGGGTCGGTGACCAGCTGCTGGTGCAGCTTGTTCGGGAAGTAGTCCTCGAACGCGCGGCCGTTGACCGTGATGACGCCGGTGCCGGGCACGAGGCGCACACGCGCGATGGCCTCCTTGCGGCGACCGACTGCGGCGCCGGGCACGTTGAGCACAGGGCGCTCGGCGGCCACGACGGCCTGGTCGACGGGGGTTTCGGTCGAGAAGCTCTGGGGATTCTCTTCGATGGAGTCTGCGATCTTCGCCATCAGTGTGTCCTTAGGGATCGGGAGGCGCTTACTGGGCGACCTGGTCGAAAATGTAGGTGGTCGGCTTCTGGGCCGCGTGGGGGTGCTCGCCACCCGTGTAGACCTTGAGCTTGGTCAGCTGCTGACGGCCCAGCGTGTTCTTCGGCAGCATGCCGCGCACCGCCTTCTCGACGGCGCGGACCGGGTTGCGGTCCAGCAGCTCCTCGTACGACACGGCCTTGAGGCCGCCCGGGTAGCCGGAGTGGCGGTACGCCATCTTCTTCTGGAGCTTCTGCCCGGTGAGCGCCACCTTCTCGGCGTTCACGATGATGACGAAGTCGCCGGTGTCCACGTGGGGGGCGAATGTCGGCTTGTGCTTTCCGCGGAGGATCGCGGCCGCGTGCGAGGCGAGGCGGCCGAGAACGACGTCGGTGGCGTCGATGACGACCCAGTCGCGGGTCACTTCACCGGCCTTGGGGGTGTACGTGCGCGTCACAGTAGTGCTGCTTTCTATCGAACGGAGTGGTTCGTGAATCCCGCTCCGGGGCGCTTCGCTGTCGAAGGGCAGCCAGTGGAGGGCTCACGTTCGCGGTGCACGGGTCAGCAGAGCCGGGACACCAAAGATCTATCCTACGGCACGGGGATGCCTGGGCCAAACGCGCGAACCCACCCACCAGGACCGAGCAGAGACCGCATCGCGGTCACGTCCCAGCGACATCTCGGCGGGGGCTCCGACCCTCGGGCTTTGATGCCGCAGGTGAATCAAAGTCCGAGCAACAGCGGCGCCGGTTTCAGATCGCTGATCTCGCACGCCAGGAACACCTTGAGATGGTCGCCACTGAGGCAGATCCTCCCGAAGGGCTCCGCGGTCGTCCGAAGGGCTCCGCGGAGTTCGATAGCGTTCCCGCATGACCCCACCCGCATGGCCGCTGCCGCAGACCCCCGGCCTGCGCGACACCCCCGCGCTGCACTGGGGCATCGCCGGCGCCGGGGCGATCGCCCACGACTGGGTCTGCGCTCTTCACACTCACACGAGCCAGCGCGTACACGCGGTCACGGCGCGCGACGGGTCACGGGCGGCGCGGTTCGCGGCGACCCACGGCATCCCGCGCTCGTACGGGTCGTACGCCGATCTCGCCGACGACCCCGACATCGACGCCGTGTACGTCGCGACCACCACGGAACACCACCTAGACGTGACGCTCGAGCTCATCGCCGCCGGCAAGCCCGTGCTCGTCGAGAAGCCTCTGGGATCTACCGCCCACGAGGCCGCCCGGATTTCCGACGCCGCGCGGGACCACGGTGTCTATGCCCGCGAGAACATGTGGACCCTCGACCTGCCGCAGACCCACGTCATCGACCGGCTCATCGCCGACGGCGTGCTCGGCGACCTTCAGCTCCTCGAAGCCGACTTCAGCGCCGCGTTCGACCGCGTCGAGTCGGCCCGCGTCTTCGCGCCGTCGATCGGCGCCGGTGCCCTGCTCGACATCGGCATCTACCCGCTCGCCTTCGCCCGCCACCTCCTGGGAGCCCCGCTCGACACGCACACGACAGGGGTCCTCACCGACGATGGCGTCGACGCCCGCGCGGTGGTCGCCTCGCGCCATGGGGGTGGAGCGCTCTCGATCTCGACCACCGCCCTCGACATCGCGCGCCCGAACACGGCGGCGATCATCGGCACTCGCGCGCGCATCGAGTTCGCGACCGACTTCTACTGCCCTGCTGCCTTCGATCTCGTGGTCGGCGACCAGCGGCGCACCTGGCACCCCGACCCCGCGATCGCCGGGCGCGGCGGGCTGTGCTACCCGCCGGTCGCGATGGCCGCAGACATCCTCGCCGGCCGCACCGCCCACCCCGGCCTGACCGACTCGGTCGCGGTGCTGGAGACAATCGACCGCGCGCGCCGGCAGCTCGGTGTCACGGCACTCGTCGAGTCCGACCCAGGAACGGCGCCGGACGCGCGTGATCACGCCAGGCGCCTGACCATCCAGCGCGTATCGCCGTCATCCGAGGCGGTCATGAACCCGAGGTGCTCGTAGAACGCGATGGCGTTCGCGTTGCCCGACCCGACACCCAGGTGCACCCCAGGCACCCCGCGGGACGCAAGCTCGGCGAACAGCCACCGCATGAGACGTCCGCCCGCGCCGGTCCCCCGCACGCGCGGCAGCAGGTCGATGTGCAGATGCGCCGGATGCTCGTCCAGCGCCACAGCGACGGGCGGACGTTCCGGCGCGTGGATCCGCTCGATGAGCCATGCGTCCTCCGCTGCGCCGGCACCCAGCGGATACTGGCGCCGCAGCACCGGCCACCATTCGGCCTCGCACCACAGCTCGAACGCAGCGGTGTCGGTCGCGGCGAGGAGGTATCCCGCCACGCCCTCGTCGTCGACGACGACGCGGGCGAGCGTGTCCGGGCCGACGACATAAGGCCCGGCATAGACGTGCCCGACGAGATCCGGGTTGCGCCGGTCGTCATCCCCGGGCCAATCGGGGTCGTCGGCGAGCAGGCAGACGCGATAGACGCCGGGGATGTCGCAGGCGTGCGCATCACGGATCTCAGCCATGACGGCACCGTACCGGCGCCACGGCGCAGCCGGAGCGAAGTGGCCTACGCGATGTGACGACAAAGTGGCTCGCCGTGCTCGTACAGAATCGCGGATCGTCGCTGTTCCACCGAGGAGAAGTGGTCTATCCCGCTGCCCTCATCCGCACACCAAGAGGGCTAGCATTCGCTCATGACCGACATCTCCCGGGGGCAGACGCGGGAAGCGGTGCGCGCCCGCATCCGCGCACTGGTCTCACAGCTGTCGGTCGGCGAGCGTCTCCCTGGGGAGCGAGAGCTCGCCGCGAGCCTCGGCGTGGCGCGCATGACCGTGCGCCACGCCGAGGACGCGCTCGTGCGCGAGGGGCTGCTCGAACGGCGCCACGGCTCGGGAACGTATGTGACCCCGCGGCCCCTGGTCAGGGCGCTGGGACTGACATCCTTCTCGCAGGACATGCGCAGCCGCGGCCTGGTCCCCGGCAGTCGCCTGGTTTCGTTCCGCACCCTCACAGCCGACCCGACCCTGGCCGGCCAGCTCGACCTCCCGGTCGGCGACGAGGTGCTCAGCTTCACCCGGCTGCGCCTGGGCAGCGGTCTGGCCATGGCCGTGGAGACGACCTGGCTCGCCGCGCGCTACGCCCCGGGGCTGCGCGAGACCGATCTCGACGGGTCGCTCTACGATGTGCTGGCCACCCGTTACGGCATCGCCACCGGCAATGCCCGGGTGGCGATCGAGCCCGTGCTGCCCGATCGGTCGGTGCGCGAGCTGCTCGACATCCCCGCCGACCAGGCGTGCCTTCGCCTGCGGATGATCGACTCCGACCTGCGCGGGCGCGTGATCATGGTCGCCAACTGCGTGTACCGCGGCGACAAGTACCACCTGGTCGCCGACGTCACCGCCGGCGCCTTCACCCGCCCGGCCGGGGGCGTGTCGTGACGGCTCTGCTCGCGGTCGACGGCGGTCAGACGACGCTGCGGGCACGCGTGGGCGAGCGGCAGGCGGATGCCCCGGGCCCGCGCCGCACCGACGACCCCGCCACGCTCGCGGACGCCGTGCTGGCGCTGTGGCGCGAACTGGGCAGCCCGCCGGTCGGCACGGTCGCGCTGGGGCTGTCCATGCTGCCCGCGCAGCCCGACGACCGCGCCGAGCTCGCCGAGCACCTGCAGCATCGCACTGGCGCCGTCACGGTGATCATGGCCGACGACGGCATCACGGCCCACCTCGGCGCACTCCCCGACCTCGAGGGCGTCTCCCTCACCGCCGGAACGGGCGTCGCCTGCACGGGCTGGATGCCCGGGCGTCCCGTCACCGTCGTCGACGGCGGCGGCTACCTCCTCGGCGACGAGGGCGGCGGCTTCTGGATCGGCCGCGAGGGCCTGCGCGCCGCCCTGCGCGCTCACGACGGCCGCGGCCCCGCCACCGCGCTGACAGCCGCGGCGGAGCAGCGTTTCGGCACCCTCGCGGGCCTGCCCGATCGGCTGCACGAGGACTCTCGCCCCGCCGACACGATCGCGAGCTTCGCGGTCGACGTGCAGCGCCTGACCGCCGACCCGCTCGCCGCCGGCATCGTCGCCCGCGCCGCCGCAGCCCTGCGCGAGTCGGCCGAGGCCGCCGCCCGCCGCACGCAGGCGACCGTCGTCGCGCTCGGCGGCCGGGCCCTCACCCCGGGCGATCCGCTGCACACGGCCACGCATACCGAGCTCGCGGTCAGCGCGTACGACTTCACGATCGTGGATGCCGCGGGCACCCCGCTCGACGGAGCCGAGCGCCTGGCCGCCGACCTGCCGGAGGCATTCCGGGCCCACCTGCACATCTACTCGAGAACGCGAGTGCCCCATGAGCGATGACCGGCCGACCTTCGCGCTCGAGTACCTGTCCACGGCGGCCGGCCTGCTCGACCACCTCGCCGCAACCCAGAGCCGCGAACTCGCCGCCGCCGCCGACCTGGTGGCGGCCGCGGTGCGGGCGGGGCGCAGCATCCACGCCTTCGGCACCGGCCACTCGCACATGCTCGCCGAAGAGCTCTACTACCGGGCCGGGGGTCTGGTGAACGTGCGGCCGATCCTGTTCGAGGGTCTGATGCTGCACTCGAGCGCCCCGCTGTCGACCGCGCTCGAGCGGCTGTCGGGCCTGGCCGCCGCGCTCATCGACGACCACGAGGTCGCCGCGGGCGACGTGGTCATCGTGGCATCCAACTCCGGCAGCAACGCGGTCACGGTCGAGCTGGTCGCCGAGGTGCAGCGCCGCGGGGCCGCCACGATCGCGGTCACGAGCATCGCGCATGCGACCTCCGGGCAGGCGCGGCTGACCGGTCGACCGAAGCTGCACGAGGTGGCTACCGTCACGATCGACAACGGCGGCATCGTCGGCGACGCGGCGATCACCGTGCCGGGTCTCGACCGCCGGGTCGCCCCGACCTCGACGGTCGTCGGCGCCGCCGCGCTCAACGCGATCGTCGCCGAGGCGGTCGGGCGCCTGGTCGCAACCGGGTTCACCCCGGCCGTCTTCGCCAGCAGCAACACGGCCGGTGGCGACGCGATCAACGAGTCGCTGCTGCACGGGAACGGCGCACCGGCATGACGGGCGCCGGCATGACGGGCGCGGGCATGACGGGCTTCGGGACGCGCGGCATCGTCGAGGGCTTCTACGGCACACCGTGGACGCACACCCAGCGCCTCGACATGATCGCCTTCCTCGGCGGCCTCGGAATGAACACCTACGTGTACTCGCCGAAGGATGACCCGGCGGTCCGGTTCACCTGGCGCACTCCGTACGCCGACACCGAACGTGACCGGCTGCGCGAGCTGATCGCCGCCGCGCACGGCGCGGGGCTGCGCTTCGTCTACGCCCTCTCCCCCGGGCTCACCGTGCGGTACGGCGACCCGGCCGACGAGCAGGCGATCGCCGACCGGTACACCGCCCTCGCCGAGGACGGCGTGCACGACTTCGGCCTGTTCTTCGACGACATCCCCGGCGACCTGCAGCACGACGCCGACCGCGAGCGGTACCCCGACCTCATCGCCGCGCAGCTCGACCTCATCGCCCGCGTCGCCGCGCGCACGCCGGGGTCGCTGCTGATCTGCCCGACGACGTACTTCGGCTACGGCGACGAGGAGCACATCACCCGGCTCGGGCGCGGACTGCCGCCGGGCACCGGCCTGCTGTGGACGGGCCGGCAGATCTGCTCCGCGACGATCGACGGCGACGATGCCCGCCGCTTCCGCGACGCGACGGGGCACCGCCCCCTGTACTGGGACAACTACCCCGTCAACGACGTGGCGATGACCGCCGAGCTGCACATCGGCCCCTACCGGGGGCGCAGCGCCGACCTCGCCGCGCACGCGGCAGGCGTCATCGCCAACCCGATGGAGCGGCCCGAGGCATCCAAGATCGCCCTGTTCACCATCGCCTGCTACCTCGCCGACCCGGCCGCCTACGATCCCGACGAGAGCTGGGATGCCGCGCTCGACGCGCTGATCCCGAATCCCGCCGACCGCGCGGCGTTCCGCCTGTTCGCCCGCACGAGCCTAGGGTCGTGCCTGAACCCGGATGATGCGCCGGACTTCTCCGTCGTGCTCTCCCGGGCCCTGTTCCTCGTCTCGCAGGGCGAGATGGATGCCGCGGCCGACGCGCTGGGCGAGCTCGCCGCCGACTATCTCGCCGCCGCCGCCACGCTGCTGGATGCCCCGGGCTTCAGCGCGCCGGCGCTGCGTGCCGAGACCCGGCCGTGGATCGAGGCGTTCCGCGTGGGCGCGGGCGCGGTCGCCGAGCTCTCCGAGCACATCCGCGACGGCCTCGACCCCGCCGACCCGCGGCTGGCCGCGCTCGTGCGCACACGCGATGCGCTGCGCGCCGGCGGCCGCCGCGTGTTCGGCGATGCGCTGGACATGGCCGTCACCGACCTCGACTCAGGCCACTACACCCGACCCAACACCAAAAGGAGTGCATCATGAGAACCTCACGATCACGCGTGCTCGCACTGGGCGCGATGCTCGGCGCCGCTGCCGTCATCGCCACCGGCTGCGCCGGCGGCGGCGGAAGCGGCGGCGGCGGTGACGACCAGACCCTCCGCGTCGCCATGGGCTCGCCCGGCGAGGCGCAGATCCGCGTCTGGGAGTCCGTGGGCGCCGAGTTCGAGAAGGCCCACGAGGGCTGGACGGTCGAATTCAACTTCATGGACGACGACCAGTACCAGACCATCGGACTGCCGAACCTGCTCGCCGGCCGCAACGCCCCCGACGTCTACTTCGAGTGGGTCGGCAGCCGGCTGGAGACCCGGTACGCCGACGGGTTCGCCGCCGACCTCACCGAGGCGGCGCAGGGGCCCCTCGGCGACCTGTTCGATGCCGAGGCGTTCGGACCGGGCTCGGTCGACGGCAAGGTCGTGATGGTCCCGCACATCGCCGATGTGACCAACGTGCTCTGGTACAACACCGACATCTTCGCCGAGCACGGTCTCACTCCGCCCACGACGTGGGATGAGCTGCTCACCGTCTGCGACACGCTGTCGGCAGCAGGCATCCCGCCCATCGCGTCCGGGAACAAGGATCTGTGGGCGGCGGGCAACTGGCTGGGTCACGTCACGTCGCGGGTCGTGGGCGAGGATGCCTACGACTCAGCCCTCAAGGGTGAGACCTCGTTCGACACCCCCGAATGGGTGGCGGCGTTCGAGAAGGTCAAGGAGCTGGCCGACCACAAGTGCGTGAACGAGTCGATCAACGCGATCAACGACAACGAGGGGGCGCAGCTGTTCTTCCAGGGCAACGCCGCCATGCACGCGATCGGGTCGTGGCTGGTCAGCTGGGCGATCGACGAGGCGCCCGACCTGAACTTCGACTTCGTGAACTGGCCCGAGATGGACGGCGCGGGCGACCAGGGCTCGGTCATCGGCGTGGTCACCGGCTACGTCGTCAACGCGAAGAGCGACGAGGCGCACCAGAAGGCCGCGATCGACTTCCTCACGCTGCTGAACTCGGACGCGAACGTCGATCAGTTCATCGCCGCCGAGGCGGTGCCGCTGGCGCTGAGCGCGAGCGACAACGCCGAGATCGACGAGCGCACGCTGCGACTGAACGGGCTGCTGTCGGAGTCGGGCACCGTCATCAACCCACCCGACACCGGCTACGACCTGGGCACGGCCGAGGCGTTCTACAGTGCGCTGGCGGCCGTGATCGGCGGGCAGGCGAGCCCCGAAGACGCCGTCAAGACGCTCGCCGGCGCGGTCGGCTAGCAGCAGGGCCGTCTGGCAGCGGCCGACCCGGGAGCAGGAGGAGGAGGAGAGGATGACGCCTGCGCGTCGCTGGATCCCCTACGTCTTCCTGCTCCCGGCGCTGCTGATCTTCGCGTTCGCGGTGGTGCTGCCGGTGGGCATGACCGCCGGCTACAGCCTCACCGAGTGGAACGGGTACGGCGAGCAGCTGTTCATCGGCATCGCGAACTATGTCGAGCTGCTGGGCGACCAGCTGTTCGCTCGGTCGTTCCTGCACATCAGCCTGTACATCCTCGCCACCCTGGTGCTCGAGGTGCTGGTGGGGCTGATGCTGGCCGGGCTCGTGACGTCGCGGCGCGGGCGCGGGGTGTGGTTCCGCACCGCGGTGTTCACCCCGGTGCTGCTGCCCATGGTGGTCGTGGCGGTGCTGTGGTCGTTCATCTACAACCCCGACTTCGGGCTGATCAACGCGACGCTGCGGGCGCTGGGCCTCGACGAGCTCACCCGGCTGTGGCTGGGCGACCCCTCGACGGCGCTGCTGGCGATCTGCATCGTGTCGGGGTGGGTGTTCGCCGGCTTCTACATGACGATCTTCGTCGCCGCGCTGACGCAGGTGCCGCAGGAGGTCGTCGAGGCGGCCAAGCTCGACGGCGCGACCGAGTGGCAGATCTTCTGGCGCGTGAAGGTGCCGATGATCCGCGGATCGATCGAGGTGGCGGTGCTGCTGTGCGTCACCGGCGGCTTCCAGGGGTTCGACCTGTTCTACGTGCTCACCAACGGCGGGCCGTACTACAGCACCGAGATCCCCACCACCTACATGGTGCGCACCGTGTTCCACAACGGCGACGTCGGCTACGG
>DASSYC010000017.1:0-10048 GCA_035703465.1 Microbacterium sp.
GAACCGCCCCGACTCGTCGTTCGTGAAGCTGCGCCCCGAGCGGGTGCTCGAGGTGCGCTACGACCAGCTCGAGGGCTGGCGCTTCCGCCACACGGTGCAGTTCGAGCGCTGGCGCCCCGACCGCGACCCGCGGTCGTGCACCTACGAGCAGCTCGAGACCGTCGCGGCCTACGACCTCGCCGACGTCCTCACCTAAGCTGGCTTCGATGATGGTCACTCGACAGCTGCCGAAGATCTCCGAGTTGTCGGAGCTGTTGCGGTTCCGGATGCCGGATCTGAACGCCCGGCGGCGCCGGCTGGGCGCGGCGTTGACGATCGGCGACCTGCGGGCGATCGCGAAGCGGCGCACTCCGCGGGCGGCGTTCGACTACACGGACGGGGCGGCGGAGGGCGAGCTCTCGCTGACGCGGGCGCGGCAGGCGTTCGAGGACATCGAATTCCACCCCGATGTGCTGCGCCCGGCCGAGCACGTCGACACGTCCACGACGATCCTGGGAGGGCCCAGCGCGCTGCCGTTCGGAATCGCGCCGACCGGGTTCACGCGGCTGATGCAGACCGAGGGCGAGACCGCCGGCGCCGGTGCGGCGGGCACCGCCGGCATCCCGTTCACCCTGTCCACCCTGGGCACCACCTCGATCGAGGACGTGAAGGCCGCGAACCCGCAGGGACGCAACTGGTTCCAGCTGTACGTGATGCGCGAGCGGGAGATCTCCTACGACCTGACCCGGCGGGCCGCGGCGGCCGGGTTCGACACGCTGATGTTCACCGTCGACACCCCGGTCGCCGGGGCGCGCCTGCGGGACCGGCGCAACGGGTTCTCGATCCCCCCGCAGCTGACCCTGGGCACGGTCCTGAACGCCATCCCCCGCCCCTGGTGGTGGTTCGACTTCCTCACCACCCCGAAGCTGGAGTTCGCGTCACTGTCGACCACCGGCGGCACCGTCGGAGAGCTGCTGGACGCCGCGATGGACCCCACCATCAGCTACGACGACCTGGATGTCATCCGGGAGCTGTGGCCCAGCCGGATCGTCGTGAAGGGCGTCCAGACCGTCGCGGACGCGAAGCGGCTCATCGACCGGGGCGTGGACGGCATCGTTCTCTCCAACCACGGCGGCCGCCAGCTGGACCGTGCCCCGGTCCCCTTCCACCTGCTGCCCTTGGTGGTGCGCGAGGTGGGCCGGGATGCCACGGTGATGATCGACACCGGCATCATGAACGGCGCCGACATCGTGGCATCCATCGCCCTCGGCGCGAAGTTCACCCTCGTCGGCCGTGCCTACCTGTATGGGCTGATGGCCGGCGGCCGGGACGGCGTGGACCGGATGATCGCGATCCTGCGGGGTGAGATCGAACGCACCATGCGACTGCTCGGCGTGGCGACCCTCGACGAGCTCGAGCCGCGCCACATCACTCAGCTGACGCGTCTGGCTCCGATCCCGACGACCGATCTCCCGTGACATCCGGCGGGGTGAACCGGACCACAGGCACGACGGCGCTGCCGGAGAGCTCGGTCATGACCGAGCTGAGCATCTCCCACGCCTCGGGATACTGCTGCGCGTAGTCGCGCAGCACCGCGGCCGAGCCAGCGTCGTCGAGCAGCTCCGCGGCGGCGGGCACGCGCCGTGCCCTCCCGGTGCTGAGGTACGCGATGCCGTTCGTCTTCAGGTTGCGGTACCACTGCGCCTTCGGGCCGAATCCCGACGCGACGCATACCTCGTTGCGACCGCGCCTCACGACCTCCACGACGACGAACCGCCGCTCCCGCGACACGCGGCCGAGCGTTTCGATCATGACGAACCGCTCCCCGAGCATCCATCCGAATCCCGCCCGGTACAGCGGGATCGGCAGCCGCATGAGCCACCGCGTCTTCAAGATCCGCTCTGCGATGCGCGTCGCGATCGGGGGTTCAGTCATCCGTCTTCCTCGCTCTGCTCGGCTGCACCCGCGGGGGCTCGCCCGGCATCTTCGGGAACTCGGGCGGGAACGGCAGTTCGCCCAGCCCGGCATCCAGGTCGCGCTGCCACCACTGCAGCAGCGTGTCGATCCGGCCGGGTCGGTCGAGCATCCCCGCCCACGGGTCACCGCGTTCGGCGATCCGCTCGGGCACGGAGCGCACGGTGAACGCGGCTGGGTCGGCGTCGCCCAGCTCGTCCCACTCCAGGGGCGTCGACACCGTGGCGCCGGGCAGCGCCCGCGGACTGTAGGCGCCGGCCATGGTGCGGTCGCGGTTGGCCTGGTTGAAGTCGATGAAGAGGCGGTCGCCGCGCTCCTCCTTCCACCAGTTCATGGTCACCCGGGTGGGCATGCGGCGCTCGAGCTCGCGCCCGGCGGCGATGACGGCGTGGCGGACGTCGAGGAACTCCCAGTCGGGGACGATCGGGCAGAAGACATGGATGCCTCGGCTGCCGCTCGTCTTCAGGTAGGCGTCCAGTCCCGCCTCGGCGAGCACTTCGCGCAGCGTCGGCGCGACCGCCGCCGCCTCGGCGAAGCCGGAGGCATCCGGAGGATCGAGGTCGATGCGCAGCTCGACCGGTTTGTCGGTGTCGGCGGTCAGCGAGGCCCACGGATGGAACACGACGGTGTTCATCTGCGCCGCCCACACCGCCGAGGCGACCTCGGTGAGGACGAGCTGGGGATGCCTGCGGCCGCTGTTGTACGTGACGGTGACCGCCTCGACGAAGCCCGGTGCCCCTTTGGGCGGATTCTTGGAGAAGAAGCTCTCGCCCTCGATGCCGTCCGGGAAGCGCTCCAGCGACACGGGACGGTCGCCGTTGGCGTTCAGGAACGGGCCGGAGACGGCGATGAAGTACTCGGCGAGCTCGCGCTTGGTGATGCCCGGCTCGGGCCAGATCACGCGGTTCGGGCTCGAGAGCCCGACCTCCCGGTCGCCATGCGGTCCGGGGACGGTGAGGACGATCCGCTCTGAGGCCACGCTTCGACGCTAATGCCGCGACGCCTGCGGCGACACCCCTCAGGCGGCGAGCGCGATGACCGGCGCGAGGTCGTCGCGGGTCAGCTGGATCCAGGGACCCGCGGCATCCAGCACCACTCCCCGCAGCTGCTCGTGACCGGCCAGCGCCTCACCGAGCTGCTGCGCTGTGAACGGCAGCGGCTGGTCACTGCGGCCCATCGCGACGACCTCGAGCGGATGCGAGTACAGCTCGAGGATGCGGTTGCCGTCCGCATCGCGCGCCTCGGCCACGCCCAGCCGGTCGGAGCCGGAGGGGTCAGGCTGCGACTTGTTGACGGCCACATACATCGGAGCCTGGGTCATCGCCTGCGCGATCTCGGCCACCGTCTGCGGGGTGCGGGCTCCGGCGAGCAGGGTCTTGAGCTGGAGCTTCGGGTCGGCCTGCTCGACCATGCGCTGGATCATGTCGCGCGGGAGCACCAGGCGCGCCGGAGACGATGCAGGGTCGATCATGATGCCCGTGTACTCGCCGGCCAGCACGTGAGACAGCACCGAGAGCACGGGCTGGCCCATCGCGGAGGTGTCGGCGTCGCCGTCCTGCTGGAAGGCGTGCTGCAGCGCCACCCCCGAGCTGTAGGCCATGACCCACCGCTGGTCGTCCTTGCGCACGACCGCGAGCGGCAGGTTCTTGCCTTCGCCCAGCAGCGAGCGCGCATCGCCCTTCACCCGCAGGAACAGGTGGTTCTGCAGCACCTGCCGCGCCACCCGCAGCAGCTGGACCGGCTCGGGGTTCTCGTCCAGCGAGGCGAGCGCGTCGCGCAGCAGCGCGTTGTCGCGCAGACCCTTGACGGTCTCGCTCTGCGGCGGTGCGAACTCGGGTCCGCGCAGCACCGGCTGCGGAGCTCCCGGCTCGACGGCCGGGCGCGTGGGTCCGGGCGTGCCAAGTCCGCCGAACGAGCTGACCGAGATGCCGACCGAAGGCACCTGCTGTGCGGCCTGATCGAGCACGCGCGCGGCGGCCTCCTGCGCCTCGGCGTCGTCCGGCGCGGTGCGCTTCTGGTCGGGCGGGGGCGGAGCGTCGCGGGCGTCGCCACGCTTGTCGCGGCGGGAGAAGAGGGCCATCGCTCAAGCCTAACCGCCGCCCCTGAGCGCTCCCCGACCTCGCCCGCTACAGGCTCACGACCCCCGCGATGATCACGCTCACGCCGACCGCCGCCAGCGATAGCGCGAGCACGACCACTCCGGCCCACAGCAGCGCGATCGCCCGGCCGGGGCGCTGCGGGTCGCGCCCCAGCACCGACAGGAAGAACCCGCCGGGTATCAGCAGCGCGCTGGCGAGCACGCCGACCCCGGCCCAGTTCCACAGACCCGGCACCCCGGCGGCGTGCATCAGCAGCAGGGTCACGAGTCCGAGAATGACGAGCACCCCGGCGTGCGCGTGCCCCGCGCGGAAGAAGGTCTTCTGCAGTGCGTTGAACGGCAGTCCGCCGGTCGAGATGCGCAGCAGGAACGTACCGCCCGCCATGATGCCGATGATCGTCAGCACGGTCGCACCGGCGATGATCGAGAGAATCGGATCCATGTTTCCACTCCTTTGGATAGTGTTGCTATCCACTACTATAGATACGTAGACTATCCAACGCAAGGAGGACCCGGATGCGCATCTCAGAACTGTCCGCACGCACGGGCGTTCCCATTGCGACCGTGAAGTTCTACATCCGGGAGGGGATGCTGGCCCGGGGCATCGCCTCAGGGCCGACCCGCGCAGAGTACGGCGAGGAGCATGTGGCGCGGTTGCGGCTCATCGCGGCGCTCACCCGCACCGCGGGCCTCCCGCTGGCGCGGGTGCGCGACGTGCTCGCGTCGATCGATGCGCCGCCCGACGATCCGGTCGCCGCGATCGGGCGCGCGATCGGCGCCCTTCCCCCCTACGTCGAGGACGACGGCGACCTGTCGCGCGCACAAGCCGCGATCGAGGCGCTCGGCCTCACCTTCGACCCCCGTTTCACCGCGGTCGCGCAGCTCGAGTCGGCGATCCGCGCGCTAGAGGCCGCCGGGCTGCCGTGGGACGAGGCGACGATGCGGCGCTACGGCGATGCGATGATGCGCGTGGCGGCGGACGAGGTCGCGCCGGTCGAGCGAATGAGCACAGCGGATGCCGTCGAGTACGCCGTGCTGGGCACGGCCCTGTACGAACCGGTCATGCTCGCGCTGCGCCGCCTGGCGCACCAGCACCGGCTGGTCGCCGGTGGGGCTTGACGAGACATCCTCGGCTGGTCGGTTCGGCCCTCAGTCGTCCTCGACGTGGATCGTCGCTGACGGGCACAGCTCCTCAGCCTCCCGCACCGCAGCCCATTCGGACTCGGGCGGGGTCTCGTCGAGGACGCTGACGAACCCGCCGTCCTCCTCCCGGTTGGCGAAGACGCGCGGTGCTGTGCGCCCGCAGTTGCCGGACGCGATGCACGTCGTCGGATTGACGGTGACCTTCATGGGCTCTCCCTGGCTGGCATGCCTCAGCCGCGATACCGCCGGACGAGGGGGCAGGTGTACGGATCGCGGTTCTTCAGTCCCACCTGATGGAGGTAGGCGATGATCGTCCGGAACGCGTCGCCGAGCGTCGTCTCGGTGTACGGAATTCCGTACGCGGCGCAGTACCTTCTCACCAGCTTCTGCAGGCCGGCAAGGTTCGGGCGAGGTGCCATGGGGAACAGGTGGTGTTCTATCTGGTACTCGAGCCCGCCCATGAAGAAGTGCACGAGCGGACCGCCTCGGATATTGCGGGACATGTCCACCTGTCGGCGCAGGAAATCGATGTCGGCGTCGTGGGGGACGGTCGGCATCCCGATGTGATTCGGTGAGAACGCACCGCCGAGCAGGAAGCCGAAGACCGCGACCTGCACGAGCACGAACGCCAGCGCCATCACCGGCGGAAGCACGATGAACAGAAACGCAAGATAACCGAGGACTCGAATGCCGACGAAGAGGATCTCGGTCCAGCGGTGCGCGACATCCTTGCCCGTGAGGATCGTCTTGAAGGATTCCGCATGGAGGGAGAATCCCTCGAAGAGCAGCAGCGGCAGGAAGGAGTAGCCCTGATAGCGGCCCAGCTTGGCCGCGAGGCCCGTCCGCTGGTCCGTGCCGTCGGGGGTGAACGACAGGACGCCGGGCGCGGCATCCGGATCCTCCCGCTCCTTGTTGGGGTTGGCGTGATGGCGACCGTGCTTGTCGACCCACCAGCCGTAGCTGAGACCCGTGAACAATCCGGCGAGCACCCGCGAGACCCACTCGTTCCACCCCGCGGTCGCGAAGATGCCCTGGTGCGCCGCCTCGTGACCGAGGAACCCCAGCTGCGCCATCACGAGCCCGAACAGCGCCGCCAGCACGAGCTGAAACCAGGTCTCGCCGAGCAGAACGACCCCGACCAGGATCGCCACGGCGGCCGTCGTCCAGAAGAGCAGCATCGCCCAGTAGAAGCCGTACCTTCGCCGCATCAGCCCGGCATCATTGGCCTCAGCAGAGAGCTGGCGGAAAGCTTCCACATAACGGTCACCGAGCACTACGGCCTCCAATCGGATCTCGCCTGACCAGTTGCCGCCACTCTAGGTTCTCGCCCGGCAGATCGTCGAGGGATTGCGATGACGACACGTGTGGCTAAGGTGTCGCCCGAACGCAGGGCGTTCTCGATGGGCGCGCTCCACGCAGAACGCCGACGGCGCGGGAAAGTGTCCCTGCGCCGTCGGCGTTCAGATCAGCGGATCAGATCGTGTGGCGACGAACCAGTCGCCCGACGATCAGCGCGAGCGCGCCCATGAGGAGTGCCGCTGCGCCGCCGATCGGCAGGATCGGGTTCACGCCGCCGCCGGTCACCGCGAGGCCGTCCGTCGACGACGGCGTGCCCGAGTCGCCAGGCGCCGGGGTCTCGGTGGGCTCGATGGGCTCGGGCGCCACGCAGTCGCTCTCGACCTGGACCGTCGTGAACTCGCCGACCGGCAGACCCACATACAGGTCCGCCTCGGCACCGCTGGACACCTTGTACCGGACATTGTGGACCCCGCTGTCCTCGGGGAAGGTCACCGTGTACGTGCCGGTCTGGTCATCCGAAGCATCGCCCCTGTTGTCCACCATCAGCACACCCTCCGCAGCGTAGATCCCCGCACCGGACACCGTGCCATCCACACGCTCCCACACGCCAGGACTGGTCTCCGTCTCGATGAGCACCCGATACAGCCACGGGCTCACATTGTGCAAAGTGACATCAACCGAACCGCACTGGAGCTCATTGCTCGTCTCCAGGTAGGGCTCCGGCGCTACCTCGAGCGGTGCGATGCTCACGGCCGCCGTCGCAGCGGGTGGCGCCGCGACAGCCGGGCCGGCTATGGCGACGGCCCCGATGGCCAGTAATCCCGCGGCGAGCGCGGCGATGGACTTCCTCATTGCATCCCTCTCAGTTGCGTATCGAAGACCGCACTGACCGGTGCGCCCCCGCGCATCGAACCATTCCGGGCACGCGCTTGTGCCAGGATCCCCAGTGCTCACCGACCACTCTAACCACAGGCTCCGACGCCTCGGAAATCGATACTCGACGAGCGGGCGGTTCACCCGAGCCGGTCCGCCGGAGGTCACACCTTCTCGATGGGCGCGATCTTCACCAGCAGCTTCTTCGCACCGCCCGCATCGAACCGCACGTGGGCGACGCGCTTCGCACCCTCGCCCGTGATCGCGTCGACGCGCCCCTCGCCGAAGTCGTCGTGGCGGATACGGTCGCCCGGCGCCAGCTCGAGGTCGCTGTTGTCGCGCAGCTTCGCCGGGATGCGGTTCGGGAACCGCTCCAGCGAGGTCGACTTCGGGGTCAGCCGCGGCGGCTCGTCGGCCCGGCGCCCGCCACCCCAGCCGCCGCGACCACCGACCCCCGAGCCCGCCGAGGCCCGCGCGTTCAGCGCCCGCGACCGTGCCCCGCCGCGCGAGTTCACGTCCCCCGGCGACTGCCGCCAGTCGATGAGCTGCGACGGGATCTCCTGCAGGAACCGGCTCGGCATCGCCACCGAGATCTCGCCGAACTGCGCGCGGGTCATCGCGAGCGAGAGGTGCAGGCGCTTACGGGCCCGCGTCAGCGCCACATAGAAGAGGCGTCGCTCCTCCTGCGGTCCGCCTGGCTCTCCCGCCGAGATCCGATGCGGGATGAGGTCCTCCTCGACGCCGGTGACGAACACCGCCTCGTATTCGAGCCCCTTGGCGGTGTGCATGGTCATCAGCGACACCGAGCCCGAGGCATCCTCAAGGTCGTCCGCGTCCGAGACCAGTGCGACCTCCGCGAGGAAGTCGATGACCGTCCCGTCCGGGTTGTTGCGGGCGAACTCGCGTGTGACCGCGACGAGCTCGTCCACGTTCTCGAGCCGCGCCTCGTCCTGCGGGTCGCGGCTTGCACGCAGCGCGTCGGAGTAGCCGCTCTTGCTCAGCAGCAACATGAGGCCGTCGGCGACGGCAGTCGGCGGGGGCAGCTCGCCGCTGGCCGGCAGCATGATCTCGGTCGCCTCGGCCAGCACCGCGTCCAGCTGCGCGATCGCCGCCTGGATCTTCGGTCCGACGCCGAGCGCCGATGCGTTCGCGAGGGCGTCACGGAAGGTGATGCCCTCGTCGGCCGCATAGCGGGCGATGGATGCCTCGGTGACGCCGCCGATCCCCCGCCGGGGCTTGTTGAGGATGCGGCGCACCGCCATCTCGTCGGCAGGGTTGGCGACCGCGATGAGGTAGGCCATCGCATCCTTGATCTCGGCGCGCTCGTAGAAGCGCGTGCCGCCCATGATCTTGTACGGCACGGCGGAGCGGATGAAGATCTCCTCCAGCGCACGCGACTGCGAGTTGGTGCGGTAGAAGACGGCCATCTCGCCGTAGCCCACGCCGGCGCGACGCAGCTCTTCGATCTCGTCCGCGACGAATTGGGCCTCGTCGTGCTGCGAGTAGCCGGTGAACCCGACGATCTGCTCGCCCGCGCCGACGTCGGTCCACAGCTTCTTGTCCTTGCGGTCGAAGTTGTGGCTGATCACGGCGTTCGCCGCGTCGAGGATGTTCTGCGTCGACCGGTAGTTCTGCTCGAGCAGGATGACCCGGGCGCCGGGGAAGTCGCGCTCGAACTCGGAGATGTTGCGGATGTCGGCGCCGCGGAACGCGTAGATCGACTGGTCGGAGTCCCCGACGACGGTGAGGGATGCCGCGCTGCTCGCATCGGGCTCGGCCTCGAAGATCATCATCCCGCCGGAGGACGCGATCGGCCCGGCATCCGAGCCGATCGGCCGGGTCAGCTCGTGGATGAGGGCGTACTGCGCGGCGTTCGTGTCCTGGTACTCGTCGACGAGGATGTGCCGGAACCGGCGCCGATAGGTGTCGGCCACCTCGGGGAACGCGCGGAACAGGTACACCGTCTGCCCGATGAGGTCGTCGAAGTCGAAGGCGTTCGCGCGCTGCAGCTCGCGCTGGTAGGCGCTGAAGACATCGACGAATGCACGCTCGGCGGGGTCGCTCATGTTCGCCTGCCGGGCGTACGACTCGGCGTCGGCGAGCTCGTTCTTGAGCTTGGAGATGCGGCTCTGGACGCTCGCGGGCGAGTGGCCGAAGGCATCCGCCTCGAGATCCTTCACCAGCCGCTTGATGAGCGCGCGCGAGTCGCCCGAGTCGTAGATCGTGAACGACTTGGTGAACCCGAAGCGGTCGGCCTCGCGGCGCAGGATGCGCACGCAGGCGGAGTGGAATGTCGAGATCCACATGCCGCGCGCGGCATCTCCGACGAGCGCCTCGACGCGCTCGCGCATCTCGTTGGCGGCCTTGTTGGTGAAGGTGATCGCGAGGATCTGGCTCGGCCACGCCTCTCTGTTGCGCAGCAGGCTGGCGATGCGGTGCGTGAGCACGCGGGTCTTGCCCGACCCGGCACCGGCGACGATCAGCAGCGCCTGGCCGCGGTACTCCACCGCCGCGCGCTGCGGAGGATTGAGACCTTTCAGCAGGTCTTCATCGGGCCGGGCCGCACCGGTCTGCGGACCGCGGTCGCCGCCGACAACGATGGGCGTGGAGGCATCGGTCATGGCCCTTCGAGTCTACGTGCGGGCGGTGACGGTCGGTTGGTGGTGGGGACGGATGCCGGTG
>DASSYC010000019.1:0-3255 GCA_035703465.1 Microbacterium sp.
GAGCTGCGCCGCATCTTCGAGCACTACGGCGAGGAGAAGCTCGCCGCCCGCTACGCCCGTGCCATCGTGCGCGCCCGCGCCGATGCGCCCGTGGATCGCTCCGGTCGCCTGGTGGAGGTCATCGCCGCCGCGACCCCCGCCGCCGCACAGCGCGCCGGGCACCCGGCCAAGCGCGTCTTCCAGGCGCTGCGCATCGCCGTCAACGAGGAGCTGGCGGTGCTCTCGCGCGCGATCCCGGCGGCACTCGATGCGCTCGACGTCGGGGGCCGCATCGTCGTGCTGGCCTACCAGTCGCTCGAGGACCGCATCGTGAAGCGGACCTTCGCCGAGGCGTCGGCCTCCACCGCACCGCGCGGGCTGCCGGTCGAGCTGCCCGAGCACGCGCCGCGCTTCCGGCTGCTGGTCAAAGGCGCCGAGCTGGCAACGGACGCCGAGAAGACCCGCAACCCACGCGCGACGCCGGTGCGCCTGCGCGCGGCCGAACGGCTGAGGGAGGCCGCATGAGCACCGCGACCGAAGCCCTGCAGCCGCTCGTTGCGGAACTGCCTCGCCGCAGCGCCGTGCTGCGCCCGGTCCCGCAGCCGACTCGGCGCCGTCGCCCTCGGGTCGCCTATGCGCTCACCGCGCTGCTGGGCGCGCTGGCGATCGCCGCCGCGCAGATGGGACTGTCGATCGCATCCACCGAGACGACCTACCGGATGAGCGAGCTCACCCAGCAGCAGCGCGAGCTGACCTGGCAGAAGCAGGTGCTCTACGACGACATCGCCGGGCTCAGCTCGCCCCAGTACCTCGCCGCCAACGCCGCATCGCTGGGCATGGTGATCAACCAGTCGCCCACCTACCTGCGCCTGAGCGACGGCGCGGTGATCGGCAGCAAGAAGCCGGCCGGCTACTACTCGTCGGTGAGCGCGCTGAGCAAGGGTGCGGTGGGCAACGCCCTTGTCACCGACACGCCGCTGGTCACCACGCCCGACGCGACGATGCAGGGCACCCTCGAGACGAAGGCGGCCACGGACGCCGCGACCGCCCTGCCGCCGCCGATCACCGACGGACTGCCCACCCCGACCACCCGCTGAGAGGAGCCGACGCAATGACGACCCGCACCACGCGCAGCCCTCGCCGTCGCACGGTGGTCGCGCTCGCAGTGGTGCTGGCCGTGCTGGTCGGCTTCGGCATCCGCCTCGTCGACATCCAGATCGTCAACGCCGATCAGCATGTGCAGGACTCGCTCACCAAGATCGGCGAGCGGGTCGCGCTGAAGGGGACCCGCGGCACGATCACGGATGCCGCGGGCACCGTGCTCGCCGAGAGCACCCTGCTCTACGACGCCCAGCTGTCGCCGGTGAACGTGAAGCCGCAGGAGGTGGTGCGCGGCGGCGACAAGACCGAGATCCCGTGGGAGCAGACGGCCGGTGAGATCGCGGCGATCACCGGACAGACCGCCGAGGAGGTCATGGGCATCGTCGCCGATGCCCTCGCCGACGACCCGGAGTCGCAGTTCGCCTACCTCAAGCGCGGGCTGACCACGGAGCAGTATCGTGCCCTCGCGGAGCTGGGCCTGCCGTATCTGAGCTTCACCTCGCAGCCGTCGCGCGTCTATCCGCAGGGCGCGGTCGCGGGGAGTCTTACCGGCTTCGTCGGTGTGGACGGAACGCCGCTGGAGGGCCTCGAGCTGGCACAGGACAAGTGCCTGACGGCCACCGACGGCGAGGAGACCTTCCAGCGCGGGCAGGACGGCGTCGTGATCCCCGGGACGATGAAGGAGAGCCCGGCGGTGGACGGCGGGACGCTGCAGCTGACGATCGACGCCGACCTGCAGTGGTATCTGCAGCAGCTCATCGCCGAGCAGGTGAAGAAGTTCGCGTCGATCAGCGGCACCATCACGGTCGTGGAGGCCAAGACCGGCAAGATCCGCGCCGCCGCCGAGTACCCGACCGTCGACCCGAACGACTTCGACGCCGACGGCGCGTTCCTGCGCAACCGCGTCTTCCAGGACACCTTCGAGCCCGCGTCGACGTTCAAGGCGCTGTCGGCCGCGGTGCTCGTGGACGGTGCAGGGCTGACGCCGCTGACGACCGTGCGCGCGCCGTGGAAGGTAACCTTCGACAACGGCGCGAAGGTGCGGGACATGTCCGGTCACCCCACCGTCGACTACACCCTCAACGGCGTGCTCGTCGAGTCCTCGAACGTCGGCATCTCCACGCTCAGTGAGCGCATCGACCCGCAGAAGCGGTACGAGTACCTGAAGAAGTTCGGCATCGGCGAGGGCAGCGCGGTGCACTTCCCGGCCGAGCAGAAGGGCATCCTCTACCCGGCCTCCGAGTGGGACAACCAGCAGCTCTACGACACGAACTACGGGCAGGGCGTGGCCACGACGGTGCCCGAGCTCATCGGCGCGTACAGCGCGATCGCCAACGGCGGCGTGCGGGTGCCGCTGCAGCTGATCCAGTCGTGCACGATGCCCGACGGCACGGTGATCGAGCCCGAGCTGCCCGATCCGGTGCGCGTGATCACCGAGAAGTCCGCCCAGCAGGTCACCACGATGCTCGAGAACGTCTACATGCAGGCGGGGTACTCCAAGGCGATCCACGTGCCCGGCTACCGCGTCGCGATGAAGTCGGGCACCGGGCAGAAGTCCGACGGCAAGGGGCACTACAAGTCCGGCGTCTGGTACACGCTCATGATCGGCTTCGCGCCCGCCGAGGACCCCCAGTACATCGTGGTGATCACGCAGGATGAGCCCACCAAGGTAAAGTCTTCTTCGGCCGATGCCGAGGGGTTCCAGAAGGCGATGACGCAGGTCATGAAGACCTACCGCGTCATGCCCTCCACGACGAAGGCCACCGAGCTTCCCGTCTACAAGTGAGCCGGCGCGACCGGCGCGCCGCCCGGAGGATTCATGATCGCCCTGTCGCTCGCCGAGATCGCCGACATCGTGAGCGGCCGGCTCGTGACCGCGGGCGACGACGACGACACCGTCGTCTCGGGAGTCGTGGAGACCGACTCGCGGCTCATCGGTGCGGGTGACATCTTCGTCGCCAAGCCCGGCGAGCACTCCGACGGCCACCTCTTCGTGCCGGCAGCGGCCCAGGCCGGAGCCGCCCTCGCGATCGTCGAGCACGTCGTGGACGCCGACGTGCCGCAGATCATCGTGGACGATGTGCTGGACGCGCTGGCAGACCTCGCGCGTGCCGTCGTCGAGCGGGTCCGCGAGCACGGCGACCTGCGCGTCGTGGCGATCACCGGGTCCAACGG
>DASSYC010000030.1:0-20353 GCA_035703465.1 Microbacterium sp.
CCGGTGGGCCCCTTCGACGAGAAGTACGAGACACCGGTCGTGTGCGGCTTGAGCGAGGTGGATCCGACGGTGATGGCCCGGTCCGCGTTGCCGGGGTCGTTGATCGTCATCCCGAATCCCAGGCGCATCTCGCGGCGGGACGGGTCCAGAGCGGCGCCGTAGCCGGTGTTGCCCGCCGATGCCACCACGCACACTCCGTTGGCGACCAGGCGGTCGACCTCCCGGCACACCGGCGACAGCCCGGTCGCGAACCACGACGGGTCGAACGGGTAGCCCAGCGACAGGTTCACGCCGTGCACCATGAGATCCCGTCCGTCGCGGTTGAGCTCCTGTATGTATTCGAGTGCCGCCAGCAGCGAGGCGAGATCCCCGGTGCGGTCGTCGCGCAGCACCTTCAGCGGCAGGATCTTCGCCCGCGGCGCCATCCCCATGATGCGGGGAAGCTCGACGCGCTCCACACCGGTGCCGCCGTCGGCGGTGCGATACCAGGTCGCCGCCCAGATCTTCCGGCGGGATGTCGCGCTCTGGCCGCCCGCGATGATCCCCGCCACATGCGTGCCATGGCCGTTGGGGTCGCGCAGCGCGTCTGCGTCGGCGGAGCCGGGCACGAAGCTGCGAGGGCGCAGACCGCGCGGCAGATCGAGGGTGTCGTAGGTCGCGAAGTGCGGATGGGAGGCATCCATGCCGGTGTCCAGGACGGCCCACACGACGCCGTCCCCGGTGGCGTCGAACGACCGCACCGCCGCGTCGGCCTTCACCGTGATGACGCTGCGGTGGATCGTCGCGCGCACCTCGAAGTTCGGCCAGATCCGGTTGATGAAGCTGCGCGGGGCCGTCTTGGTCTCGGCTCGTCCGGCCCGCACCCGGCCGCCCAGCCCGCTGTCGTGGTCGACGACCGTGAGGATCTCCTCGGCGGTCAGCGATGCCATGAGATAGGTGCCGGCGCGCCAGATCGTCGATTCGGGGGCTGCGATGCGCACGATCGCCCCGAGCTCGGCCATGACCCCCTCCAGGTCGATGCCGCTGTCGGTGCGCAGCTCGATGACCACGCCGATCCGCTCCGCATCGCCGGCGGTCGCCATGCGCTCTGCCAGCGGCCGGGTGATCACCGAGTCGGTGACGAGCGAGACGGTGCTGGGCATCCCGGGCATCGGGAATGCGGCCTCCTCGGCCGGGGCCGGCTCGCGTCCGGCCGCGGCGGACTCGGACGCCGTGAACTCGCGAGGCAGCTCGGCGGGCTCGTCCTGGGCCATTCCTCCTCGATTTCTCTCCCCGGGGCCGAGGGTACCGGAACGCCGCCGTGCTCAGTGCTCCGGGTCGCGCCGCCGGGTCACGACACCGACGGCATGCCGGCCGGCACCGGCGATCGCACCGCCCGCGCGGCGGAGTCCGCCGGTGGCCAGCGACTCCAGGGGGAGGGAGCCGGACCGCGGCTCGAGGTCTGCCGGCAGCGCCAGCGGCGGCATGCCGAATGCCCGGCGCGAGGTGACGATCACCCGCCGCGCCAGGATGTGGTTGCCCGCCCCGCCGATGGCCGCGCCGATGCCGAACGGCAGCGCCTTTCCCACCCACGACGCGCCGGCTTTGGCGGCGAAGTGCTTGATGAACACCGACTTCAGCCGGTCCACGAGGGGCCCGAGGGCGGCCCGGGGCAGGGTCTTGGTGATGAGCTCGCCCCAGTATGCGGGCCGGCCGACAGCCTTGCCGGTCGCCTGACCGGCGAGGTGGGCGATCAGGTCGGTGCCCTCGTTGCCGAGCATGAGCGTGAGCACAAGGGCGCGCGCACGATCGGGGTCGTCCACGGGAATGCCGTGGACCTCGGCGAGCGACTGTGCGAACAGCGCGGTCGACTCCAGGAATCCGGCCGTCTCCACACCCGACAGTGCCAGGGTGACACCCGTCGTGATGCCCGGGACCACCGCGGTGGCCCCGACGGCGACCCCGCCGGTGGTCACGGCCGTGAGGTAGCGGCGCTCCAGCATCCGCACGATCGCATCCGTGGACACCTGCGGGTGCCGGCGGCGGATGCTGCGCAGATGCGCGACGACGATCGGCCGCTGGATCGCCATCACCCGGTCCAGGGCCCGGATGGTGCGCGGATGCTCCGGCGATCCCGCCGGCGGCAGTCCGCCCTCCCACGGAGAGTCCTCGGGGAGCGAGTGGATCCTGTGCACCTTGGCGGTCATCGGCGTCGGCCTGAACGGGGCGGCGCGCTCAGACGTAGAGGTTCGCGCGCTCGAGGTCTTCGGCGAAGTCGACCTCGACGGCGTAGAGATCCGAGATGTCGAGGGGCTGCAGTCGCACCCCGTCCTCCACGATCGCGAGCTCCAGGCCGCGCTCGAAGTAGTCCTGGTCGTCGACCCGCTGCAGCTGGCGCATGAAGGCGCGCTTGTCAGCGCTGGAGATGTAGTTGATGCCGACGGCCTCGCCGATGCCGTTGCGGACGGTCTTGGACAGCTCCTTGATCCACCCGTCTTCGGTGACGGTGTACTTGACCTCTTCGTCGCTGACCTTCGACGTGTTCACGGTCACGAAGGACCGGTCGTCGTCGATGAGGGGGATGGCGCGGCCGAGGACGCGGGGATCGAAGACGACGTCGCCGTTCATCCAGAGGACGCCGCCGCGGCCGGTCGTGCCGAGCGCCCGCAGCAGGCTCTTGGAGGTGTTGGTCTGGTCGTAGCGGTCGTTGTAGACGTAGTGGGCGGCGGGGAACGCCTCGACGATCGTCTCGGCGCGGTAGCCGACGACCGTGGTGATGCGGGCGACGGTGCCGAAGGCCGCCCGGATGTTGTCGTGCTGCTGGCGCATGATGCTGCGCCCGTCGCCCAGCTCCGTCAGCGGTTTGGGCAGGCTCCGCCCCAACCGCGAGCCCATGCCGGCGGCGAGGATGACGGTCTGAAGAGTCATTGCGCTCCTGGAGTGTGAGGATTTGCGGTGATCTCACCGCGATGACACTCCGTCGTGCTCGCCCCATCGTAGCGAAATCGTCTGGGAGCGGGCCGGAGATCGGGGATCGCCGTTGTCGTTCCGTGACCTGGGAATCTCCTGTGTGCGCAGTGTCGGATCCTTCCGACTCGGGGCTCGGGGGGTTCGGTTGGTACGTTGGGTCGGTGACTGCCTCGATGCCCGCACCGCAGGAGCCGGAAGACGACGTCGTCGCCGCCGGCGATGCGACGGTCGAAGGCGCCCCGAGCCCGGTCACGCCGCTGCCGAAGGCCAAGGGCGGCGGCTCGAAGCGGCCTGCGAAGAAGAGCTCATCGGCCGGCAGGAAGCGTCCGGCCGCGGAGAAGCCGAAGCCGGACGAGGTCGCCGATCCGGGACCGCCCCCGCCCCCTCCCGGTGAGGTCGTCGAGGCTGCGGGGGAGACCATCCTGGTCCCGCCCAAGCCGCCGCCGCCCGTCATCGCGGCACCGGAGACGGTGACGGTCGAGACGGCGGCGCCGGAGGTCGCGGCACCGGAGAGGGCGGCGCCCGAGGTCCCCGCTGACCCCGAGCCGGAGCCTGCCCTGCTCGACGAGCCGGACGAGTCGGTCGCCGCGATTGTCGACGCGGTGGTCGAGATCCCTGCGGCATCCGAACCCGCCCTCGAACTGCGCGGCATCGTCAAGGTCTTCGGCGACACGCGCGCAGTCGACGGGATCGACCTGACCGTCCCGGCGGGCTCGTTCTACGGAATCGTCGGACCCAACGGCGCCGGCAAGACGACCACGCTGTCGATGATCGCCGGGCTGCTGCGGCCCACGCGCGGCACGATCCGAGTCGCGGGAGCCGACGTCGCAGCCGACTCGCCGGCCGCCAAGCGGCTGATGGGCGTGCTGCCCGACCGGCTGCGGACCTTCGACCGGCTCACCGGTCGTCAGCTGCTGTACTACTACGGCGTGCTGCGCGGTCTGCGCCCTGCGGTGGTGGAGTCGCGGACGGCCGACCTCGCGCGCGCGTTCGGCCTCACCGATGCGCTCGGGCGCCGGGTGTCGGACTACTCGGCGGGCATGACCAAGAAGGTCATGCTCGCCGGCGCCCTCATCCACTCACCGCGGCTGCTCGTCCTGGACGAGCCCTTCGAAGCGGTCGACCCCGTCTCCAGCGCGATCATCCTCGACATCCTCTCCGCCTACGTCGGCAACGGCGGGACGGTCGTGCTCTCCAGCCACGGCATGGAGCTGGTCGAGCGCGTGTGCACCCGGGTGGCCGTCCTCGTCGCCGGGCAGGTGCTGGCCGAGGGCACCGTCGACGAAGTGCGCGGCGAGCTCACGCTCGAACAGCGGTTCATCGAGCTCTCCGGCGGTCTGGGCGACGTGGAGGGGCTGGAGTGGCTGCACACCTTCTCCGACTGAGGCTCACCATCTTCGCCGGGGCGCTGCGGGGCGATCGCCGCGAGGTCATCCGCGCGGTCGCGGGGTTCGCGGTGCTCGCCGCGGCGACGGTGGTCGCCTGCATCGCGGTGCTGTCGCTCGTCGATGCCCCGTGGGAGACAGCGCGCGCGGTCGTCGTGCTCGGCGGCGCCGCGGTGACCCTGGCCTGCCTGCTGGCCCCGCTCATCGGCGGCGGCGAGGACCAGCTCGACCCGCGGCGCTTCGCCGTGTTCGGCCTTCCCGAGCGCTCGCTGGCGTGGACCCTCCTGCTGGCCGGCCTGCTCAGCGCACCGACGCTCGCGTTGATCGCCGTGGCCGTCTGCACAGTGATCCTCTGGTCGCAGCACGGCGTCTCGCCGGTGCTGGCTGCGGTCTCAGCGGCACTGGCGGTGCTCACCTGCGCCCTGTTCGCCCGCACCGCGAGGGCGGTGGCCGCCCTCTATCTGCGGGAGCGTCGCACGCGAGAGCTCTCGGGGCTGTTCCTGCTGGCGGTGGTCATCGTCGTCGTTCCGGCGGCGGTCTTCTTCTCCTCGCTGGAGTGGCACGGCGTGGTGCCCGGGCAGCTCGCCGAGGCCGTGGGCGTGCTCGCCCACACCCCCCTGGGGGCGGCGTGGGCGCTGCCGGCCGCCGCCGCCGGCGGCGCGGTGTCGGTGTGGCTGATCGCGCTCGTCGCTGTCGCGACGGTCGCCCTGCTCGCCGCCGCCTGGCTGTGGCTCGTGCACCGCCTGCTGCGCACCACCGAACGGCCGATGCCCGAGCGTGCGGGCCTGGGCTGGTTCGCGGTCGCTCCGGGCACGCCCGGCGGGGCCATCGCCGCGCGCAGCCTCGTGTACTGGCGTCGCGATCGCCGCTATGCGGTCAACGCGGCGGTCATCCCCATCGCCGCCGCGATCGCCGTCGTCCCACCGCTGGTGGCCGGCGTCTCGCCGGCGACGGTGGTTCTGCTGCCGGTGCCGATCGTCGCCCTCTTCTTCGGCTGGCTGCCGCATAACGACGTCGCATACGATTCGACGGCCATCTGGATGCACATCGCCAGCGGCACGCGGGGAATCGCCGATCGGCTCGGGCGACTGGTCCCCGTGGTGCTGATCGCCGTGCCGCTGCTGGCGATCCTCATCCCCGTCACGGTGGCGCTGCACGGGCGCTGGGCCATCCTGCCCGCGCTCACGGGGGTCGCCGCGGTGCTGCTTCTGAGCGGACTGGGCCTGTCGAGCATCTCATCGGCGGCCGCGCCCTACCCGGTGTCGCGCCCCGGCGACAGCCCGTTCCAGCAGCCGCAGCACGGATCCGCCGGCATAGCTGCGCAGGCCGGGGTGCTCCTCGGCGCCCTCGCGCTGAGCATCCCCACCCTGCTCCTGGCCTACCGGGCGCTGAACGGCGATGTGCGCCTGGGCTATGCCGCGCTGTGGACCGGTCTCGCGGTCGGCATCGCGGTGTTCGCGGTCGGTCTGGGCCTCGGCTCGGCGCTGTTCCGACGGCGTGGGGCGCGCCTCATGGAGTTCGCCGAGACCGCCTGACCCCTTCCGTCCGCGGCTACACTGAACGGCTATGAGCACTCCCGCAGGCACCCCCGACGAGGGCGGACTGGCCCTCCTCGATCAGGAGCTCGAAGAGCTCATCCGCGAGGAGAGCATCGAGCCGGGCGACCACGAGCGCTTCTCGCACTATGTGAAGAAGGACAAGATCCTGGAGTCGGCGCTCACGGGAAAGCCCGTGCGTGCGCTGTGCGGCAAGAAGTGGACACCCGGCCGTGACCCGGAGAAGTTCCCGGTGTGCCCGACCTGCAAGGAGATCTACGAGGGGCTGGTGTCCTGATCCGCGAAGACGGTCGGGATCGCCGGGTCGGATCGGCTGAGCGCCAGCGCGCGCACGGGCAGCTCCTCGCGGACGGTGGCGTGGTGGTCGCGGGCGGCCGTCACCCCCGCAGGTCCCTCGTGTGATTCGTCGATTGCGCCGTCTGCCACGAGCGTGACCTGGAGGGCTCGGCCGTCCGGATGCTCGCGCGCGGTATCCAGCGCCTCGAAGCCGTCCGCCACCGCGATCAGCTCGCTGGTCGCCGTCCCGCGCTGCAGGGTGCGGAAGGCGGCCTTGCGCCCGCCCTTGGACGCCTTGTCCGCAGAGGACTTCGCCACGCTCACCCACGCGCCGTCGCCGCCCTGTCGCGCCACAAGCTTGTAGACCATCCCCGAGGTCGGGGTGCCGGATCCCGTGACCACAGAGGTTCCCACCCCGTACGAGTCGACGGGCGAGGCCGCCAACGACGCGATCGCGAACTCGTCCAGATCGCTGGTCACGGTGATCTTCGTGCCGGTGGCACCGAGCTCGTCGAGCTGCTCTCGCACCGCGGCGGCAACGACCGGCAGGTCGCCGGAGTCGATCCGCACCCCGCCCAGCTGCGTCCCGGCCACGGCGATCGCGGTGCGCACGCCCTCCCGGATGTCGTACGTGTCCACGAGCAGCGTCGTGCCCATGCCCAGGGCGTCGATCTGCGCGCGGAACGCATCCTCCTCGGAGTCGTGCAGGAGCGTCCATGAGTGGGCGGCGGTGCCCATCGTCGGGATGCCCCAGATGCGTCCGGCCTCCAGGTTGCTGGTCGCGTCGAATCCCGCGATGAAGGCGGCGCGCGCGGCCGCGACGGCGGACTGCTCGCCGGCGCGCCGCGACCCCATCTCGGCGAGCGGGCGGTCTCCGGCGGCGATGCTCATCCGCGCGGCGGCGGTCGCGACCGCCGAATCGTGGTTGAGCACGCTGAGGGCGATCGTCTCCAGCACGACGGCCTCGGCGAAGGTCCCCTCCACGGTGAGCACGGGCGAGCCGGGGAAGTACAGCTCGCCTTCCCGGTAGCCGGTGATCGCCCCGGTGAAGCGATAGTCCGCCAGATAGGCGACGGTCGCGGCATCCACCACCTTCTCGTCCCGCAGGAACCGCAGCTCGTCCTCGCCGAAGCGGAAGTCGCGCAGCAGGCTCAGCAGGCGCCCGGTTCCGGCGACGACACCGAAGCGGCGCCCGCCGGACAGTCGCCGTGCGAACAGCTCGAACACGCACCGCCGCTGCGCGGTGCCGTCGCGCAGTGCCGCATCCAGCATGGTCAGCTCGTACCGGTCGGTGAGCAGGGCGGTGGACGCACTCATGCGGGTCAGCATAGGGGAGCGGATGCCTGGCGTAGGCTGGTCGATCGTGAACGACGCTCCGATCGGCATCTTCGACTCGGGGGTCGGCGGGCTGACGGTGGCCAGGGCGATCACCGACCAGCTGCCGCGGGAATCCCTCGTCTACATCGGCGACACCGCCCACTCGCCGTACGGGCCCCAGCCGATCGCCGACGTGCGCCGCTACTCCCTGGAGGTGCTGGACACGCTCGTCGACCAGGGGGTGAAGATGCTCGTGATCGCGTGCAACACCGCTTCGGCGGCCATGCTGCGCGATGCGCGCGAGCGCTATGACGTGCCGGTGGTCGAGGTCATCGGCCCGGCCGTGCGCACGGCGATGTCGACGACGCGCAACGGCCGCATCGGCGTGATCGGCACCGCCGGCACCATCGGCTCTGGCGCCTACCAGGACATGCTCGGGGTCAACGAGCGGCTGACGGTGTTCGCCGCAGCGTGCCCGTCGTTCGTCGGATTCGTCGAGGCCGGCGTCACGGATTCACCGGAGCTGCTCGCCGCCGCCGAGGCGTATCTGGCCCCGCTGCGCCACGCCGGCATCGACACTCTGGTGCTCGGCTGCACCCACTATCCGTTCCTGAAGGGCGCCATCAGCTATGTGATGGGCCCCGACGTGTCGCTGGTCTCCAGCGACACCGAGACCGCCAGCGACGTCTACCGTCAGCTGGTCTCGCGGGATCTGCTGGCGGGGCCGGATGCCGTGGCATCCCATGTCTACGAGGCCACCGGTGACTCGGCCGACGACTTCCTGCGACTCGCCCACCGGCTGATGGGGCGCGAGGTCTCCGCGGTCCGCCTTGTGCAGACCGGCGCCATCGACATTCCCGGGCCTGCCCGCTGAACCGAGAGAGAGACATGACCGAAGCACTGCGCGCCGACGGGCGCACCGCCGATCAGCTGCGGCCCATCACGATCGAGCGCGGCTGGAGCGCGCAGGCCGAGGGCTCGGCGCTGATCTCCTTCGGGGGCACCAGGGTGCTGTGCACGGCGTCGTTCACCAACGGCGTGCCGCGCTGGCTCACCGGCAAGGGCCGCGGCTGGGTCACCGCCGAGTATGCGATGCTGCCCCGTGCGACCGGCGACCGCAACGACCGCGAATCGGTGAGGGGCCGCATCGGCGGGCGCACGCACGAGATCTCGCGGCTCATCGGGCGCGCGCTGCGCGCGGTGGTGGACACGAAAGCCCTCGGTGAGAACACCCTCGTCATCGACTGCGATGTGCTCCAGGCCGACGGCGGAACGCGCACCGCGGCGATCACCGGCGCGTACGTGGCTCTGGCCGATGCGATCGAGTGGGGGCGGCAGAAGAAGTTCATCGGCCAGAAGTCGCAGGTCCTCTTCGACTCGGTGGCCGCGGTGTCGGTGGGGATCGTCGACGGCGAGCCCATGTTGGATCTGGCATATGTCGAGGATGTCCGGGCCGAGACCGACATGAACGTCGTCGTCACCGGACGCGGGCTGTTCGTCGAGGTGCAGGGGACTGCCGAGGGCGCGCCGTTCGACAAGCGCGAGCTGGACGCGCTGCTCGAACTCGGGGTGAACGGGTGCGCCGAGCTGCGCGATCTGCAGGCGGCGAGTCTGGCGGAGGCCGGTGCGTCGGCGTGAGCACGCCGCACAGCTCCTCCGATCCGCACGCGACCCGCAGCCGGATCGTGCTGGCGACCCACAACCCGCACAAAGTGGAGGAGTACCGCAGCATCGTCGCGGCGGCTCGCCCGGATCTCGAGGTCATCGGCTATGACGGGCCCGAGCCCGTCGAGGACGGCGTGACCTTCGCCGAGAATGCGCTGATCAAGGCCCGTGCTGCTGCCGCGCACACCGGTCTTCCCGCTCTCGCCGACGACTCGGGGATCGCCGTCGACGTGCTCGGCGGGGCGCCCGGGGTGTTCTCCGCCTACTGGGCCGGTCACGCGAAGGACTCGGTCGCGAATTACACACTCCTGCTGGATCAGCTCGACGACATCCGCGACCCGCACCGCACGGCGCAGTTCGTGACCACGATCGCGCTCGTGGTTCCCTCGGCGGGCTCGGGAACCGCGAGCGAGCACGTCGTCGAGGGGCGCTGGCCCGGCCGCGTCGCGCGCGCCGCCTCGGGTGCGGGAGGGTTCGGCTACGACCCGATCTTCGTCCCGGACGGCCAGGAGCCGGGCATCGAGAGTTCCGTCGGCGAGTGGACCGCCGCGCAGAAGAACGCGGACTCGCATCGCGCCCGGGCCTTCGCGGCGCTGGTGCCGCTGCTGGGCACACTGTAGCGTGCCGTCAGCGTCACACGACGGGCAGCAGCAGTCCGGGCTTGCGCTCCGGGCCCCATTCGAGCAGCCAGAGCGCCCGCGGCGTCGTGCGGTACAGGCCCGGTGCCGCGCCGGTCAGCGGGTTGCGCGGTGACAGCTGGCGGCCCGAGATGTGGAGCCGCAGCTCCTCGCCGGTGCGGAACAGCGTCGCCGAGGGGCCGAACTCCACACCGACCTGGGTGGACCCTGCGGGGTTGAGGGCGACCCGCCGCCACCCGGTGGCGACCAGATCGCGGCCGAAGCCGTATGACCCCTCGAACGGCACGAACCGGCCGTCGACCCACTTCGAGATCCCCGCGAAGACGTGGGCGTCGCCGGCGGGATGTGCGCGCATCCACAGCCGCAGCATCGCGTCGCCGGTGATCTCGGTGTCCTCGTCGAACGTCCACCGGAACGTCGCGGCGAACCGGCGGGGGTTCAGCTCGAGCCCGCCGCGGGTCTGCGGCGAGTCGGCGGAGAGCCGGCCGTCCGGGCCGAGCCACAGCACCCGCTCCTCGGCGTGCGGCAGCGGCCAGTCGGCCTCCTCCCGCACCTCGACGATGCGGTCGCCGCGCTCGCGCACCTCGAGCCGCACCCGAGGGATGTCGCGCTCGGCGCCCTTCAGGTGGCGCTCCAGGAACGCGAGCTGCGCGGCCTTGGCCTCGTCGCTGTAGAACACCGCCCACTTGCCGTCGCGGTGCGTGTAGAGGTGCCGGTGCTCGGACGAGACGCCGCGGAAGGCGCGCATCGAGCCCCGGGAGTGCAGGTTGTGGTCCGAGAAGCTGCCGCACACGAGCATCGGCACCTCGATGCGTGCGAGGTCGGGGTGCAGCGCGCGCCAGAACGGCGCGTCGTCCGGGTGCCCACGCGCCTCGGCGCCCAGATCCGGCTCCATGCGCGTCAATCGACGCAGGCCGGTGGTCCACAGTCGCGAGAAGCCGATCTCGGGGACACCGCCCGGATAGAAGAAGTCGTGGTAGGCGTCGGTGAACCCCTCCCACGGCACGATGGCGCGCAGGTGCGGCGGGGCGGTGGTCGCCGTGCGATACTGCGAGATCGCCAGGTACGACACGCCCAGCATCCCCACATTGCCGTCGCACCAGGGCTGGGCGGCGACCCATTCGATGACGTCGTGGACGTCTTCGCCCTCCTGCTCCGACAGGATCGAGCCGACGCCGTCCGATCTGCCCGCTCCGCGCACGTCGAGATTGACCAGCGCGAAGCCGTGCGGCACCCAGAAGGCGGGGTCCGGCGCCTCCCAGCCGGTCTCGGCCGAGATGCGGACCGGGCCGGTCTGACGCATGATGCGGTACTGCGGGTTGAGCCGGAAGCGGCCGCCGCGCTTCGGTCGCGGCAGTTTGTCCTTGCCGTAGGGGTGGGCGAACACGATCGCCGGCATCGGGGCGCCGTCCGCCGGCCGGTAGACGTTCGCGCGCAGGATCGTGCCGTCGCGGACGACGATCTCGGCATCCCGGTCCTTGCGCACGTCTGCCGGAACGGGTCCCACCTCGACCGGGGGGCGCAGGATCCTGCGCAGACGCTCGCGTGCGTAGCGGGCCGCGCCGTCGCGTCGCCAGGGTCGGTCGATGGCTGTCATGTTCCGACGGTATCGAGAATCAGGATCATTCCCGAGAGCCTTGGGCGCGGCCCGGCATCCCAGGGCCCGGCCTAGCCTGGGGGCATGCACGATCATGGGCCGGATGCCGCGGGGATCCGCGGCGCGAGCAATCGCCGTCTGCTGACGATCTCGCTGGGCATCACGGCGACCGTCATGGTGGTGCAGATCGCGGGCGCGATCCTCAGCGGGTCGCTCGCGCTGCTGGCCGACGCGGTGCACATGTTCACCGACGCGGCCGCGCTGCTGATCGCCCTGGTGGCGAGCATCGTCGCCGCTCGGCCGGCCAACGACCGCCGCACGTTCGGATATCAGCGCGCCGAGGTCTTCGGGGCTCTGATCAACGCGATCATCCTGCTGGTGCTCGCGGTGGGCATCGCGGTCGAGGCCGTGCGCCGCCTCGCAGACCCCGGCCCGGAGGAGGTCGCGGGCACCCTGATGCTGGTGGTCGCCGCCATCGGGCTCATCGCCAACGCCGCCGCGCTGTGGCTGCTCAGCGCCGCCCAGAAGCGCAGCATCAACGTGCGCGGCGCCTACATCGAGGTGCTCGGCGACCTGCTGGGGTCGGCGGCGGTCATCGTGGCGGCCGTGGTCATCGTCACGACGGGGTGGGTGGCCGCAGATGCCGTGGCATCCCTGTTCATCGCCGCGATGATCGTCCCGCGGGCGATCGTCCTGCTGCGCGAGGTGGTCTCGGTGCTCGCCGAGTCCGCGCCGCGCGGGATGCACGTGCAGGAGATCCGCGACCATCTGCTGGGCGCGCCGGGGGTGGTCGACGTGCACGACGTGCATGTGTGGCAGCTCACCCGAGGAGCGCCGGTGTTCACGGCGCACGTCGTGGTCGAAGACAGCGTGCTGCAGGGTGGCGGGTCGGGCGCGCTGCTCACCGAGCTGCAGGCGTGCCTGGCCGACCACTTCGACGTCGAGCACTCCACGTTCCAGCTCGAGCCCGCCGGGCACCCCGAGCACGAGTCGCACGCCTGAGTCGGGTCACTCCTCCCGCACGACGTCCGCGGGCGACTTGTCGGGGCGCAGGCCCCGCCAGCGCGCCTGTCGCAGGATGCCGCCGGGCGTCCACTCCGCGAACGCCACCTCGCCGACCAGCTCGGGACGCACCCACAGGGCGTCGGAGGCATCCGCAGCGGGCATGTCCGGGAACGGCTGCGCGTCGGTGCGCAGGGGAGTGAGCAGCTGCTCGAGCTTTGCGAGCGTCGACTCGCTGAATCCCGAGCCGACCCGACCCACGTACTCCAGGCCGTTCTCGCCCGGGACACCCAGCAGCAGCGACCCGATCGACCGGCTGCGCCCGCCGCGGCCGGGGCGGATGCCGCCGATCACGACCTCCTGCGTGCGGGCGTGCTTCACCTTCAGCCAGGATTCCGACCGGGTGCCCGGCCGGTACCGGGAGGCGGGATCTTTGACGACGACCCCCTCCAGACCGAACCGGCGGCTGGCCTGGAGCGCCGCGTCGACGTCGTCGAACACCGGCGGCACGATGATCGCGGGGCCGGCATCGGCGGCCAGCTGCTCGAGTGCCCGGCGCCGCGCGGTCAGTGGGGCATCCGCCTGATCGGGCATGATCGCATCGAACAGGTGATACCGCACCGGCGTGCGCTTGACCTCCCGCTCGATCTCGCGCGGCTTGGTGAGGTGCATGCGGTTCTGCAGGCGGGTGAAGCTCGGCCGGCCCTCGCGGTCGAGCGCGACGATCTCGCCGTCGAGGACGGCCGGCCGCTCGCCGAGACCGGGGTCTGCCGTGAGCTCGGGGTAGCGGGCCGTGATGTCGGTGCCGCTGCGGGCATAGAGGCGCAGGCGGGCGCCGTCCCACACGCCGAGAGCGCGCACGCCGTCCCACTTGATCTCCGCCCACGCTGTGCCCCCGTGCTGAGCCCAGCGTTCCGCCGCCGCCCGGGCCAGTCCCGGCATCGAAGAGGTCGCGAGCATCGGCCTGGGCCGCGTCGGGCTCACCTCCGTGCTCGGAACCGCAGAAACTGCGGGAATCCGGCCGGATTTGAGCAGTTCCTGCGGTTCGGCTGCGCTGTCCCGACGGGCGGGCGCGGCATCGGCCTGCTCGGAGGCCATGACCTGCTCGCCGTCGGCCTGCGGGCGCCCCTCGGCATCCGTCTTCATCCGGTGCAGCAGCCACTGCGACTTCTCGTTCGAGCCGCCCCCGGGCGACTCGCCGGTGCGGATGAGTGCGAGCCGCACCCGGCCGAGCGGTCCGCCGGGGCGGCCCTCGGCGGTGAGGATGATCTCGTCGTCGCGCCACTTCTCCAGGTCGTAGCGTCCGTCGTCCCAGATCGTCACACTGCCCGCTCCGTACTCGCCGCGGGGGATGGAGCCCTCGAAGGTCCCGTACTCGAGCGGGTGGTCCTCGGTCTTGATGGCGAGGCTGTTGCGACGGGTGGTCGCCGGCACGCCGCGGGGCACCGCCCAGCTCACGAAGACGCCGTCGTGCTCGAGGCGGAAGTCCCAGTGCAAGGCGGTGGCGTGATGCTCCTGGATCACGAAGCGCCGCCGCTCGGCGGCGTCATCGACCGCGCCCAGCGCGTTGGAGGGCACCGGCTCGGGGGTCCGCCCCGCCGTGCGCTTGGCGATGTACGCGGCAAGCGGTCCGTCGTCGGCCTCGCGGCCACCGGCGTGGAAGCCCAGCGCAGCCATCGGGTCGGTCGTCCACTCCCGCACCTCATCGAATCGCAGCTGTCGCAGCTCCGGGTCGTCGAGCTCGTCCCAGGTGCGCGGTGCGGCGACGGTCGGCTGCAGCCGGCCGCGCAGCGAATACGGGGCGATCGTCGTCTTGGCGGCGCTGTTCTGGCTCCAGTCGATGAGCACCTTGCCCGGCCGCTCGGTCTTCTTCATGCTGCTGACGACGAGGTCGGGGTGGTCTGCCTCGATGGCGCGCGCCAGCTCGCGCGCGAGTGCGGACGCGGCATCACTCGACTGGTCCGGCGGCAGCGCCGCGTAGAGGTGGATGCCCTTCGAGCCGCTGGTGACCGGCATGGGGTCCAGTCCCATCCCGAGCAGGATGTCGCGCGCCCACCGTGCCACCTCGGCGCATTCGGCCAGGCCCGCGCCCGGCCCAGGGTCGAGGTCGAGCACGAGCCGGTCGGCGGGGCCGCGGGTGTCGTCGGGGGCGAAGCGCCACTGCGGGACGTGCAGCTCCAGGCTCGCCACCTGCGCGAGGTAGACGAGGGTGGGGACATCGCCCACAAGCGGGTAGTGCTTGGTGCCTGTGGAGTGCTCGATGGGCACCCGCTGCACCCAGGATGGCGCGCCGCGCTCGAGATCCTTCGCGAAGAACACCGTGCCCGGCTCTTCCGCCGTGCCGACGCCGTCGGGCCACCGCTTGCGCGTCACCGGCCGGCCGATCACATGCGGGATCAGCAGCGGCGCGATGCGGGTGTAGTAGTCGATCACCTCGCCCTTGGTGGTGCCCGACTCGGGGTAGAGGACCTTGTCGAGGTTCGTCAGGCGCAGACGCCGACCGCCGATCCGCACGAGCTGCTCGGCGGAGGAATCGGAGCGCGCAGAGGCATCCGGCATTTCCCCATCCTGCCCCGTATCAGGCCTTCTCACCCGACTCGCCCGTTCTGAGCACGGCCTGCGTGGGGGCGCAAGGGGTGGCCCGGTGTCGTTCCTGTGATGTTCAATGGGCTCATGAGGGCCATCTGGAAGGGCGCCCTGACCTTCGGACTCGTCAACGTCCCGGTCAAGGTGTATTCCGCCACGGAAGACCACGACGTGCCGCTGCATCAGGTGCACGCGAAGGACGGCGGGCGCATCCGCTACCAGCGCATCTGCGAGCTCGACGGCGAGGTCGTGCCGTATCAGGACATCGACAAGGCGTACGACGACGGCGAGCGCACCGTGGTGCTGACCAAGGAGGATCTTGCGTCGCTGCCCGCCGAGCGCAGCCGCGAGATCGAGGTCGTGGAGTTCGTCCCGACCGACCAGGTCGATCTGCTGACCCTCGATCGGGCCTACTACCTCGAGCCGGACTCGGCGTCGCCGAAGGCGTACGTGCTGCTGCGCAAGACCCTCGAGAACAGCGACCGCACGGCGATCGTGCGGTTCTCGCTGCGGCAGAAGACCCGACTGGCCGCCCTGCGCGTGCGCGGCGATGTGCTGGTGCTGCAGACGCTGCTGTGGTCCGACGAGGTGCGCGAGGCCGCCTTCCCCGCCCTCGACGAGCCGGTGCGCATCTCCGCGAAGGAGCTCGAGCTTTCGGCATCCCTCGTCGACAGCTTCTCCAAGGACTTCGACGCGGACGAGTTCGCGGACGAGTACCAGGCGGAGCTGCGCACCCTCATCGACGCGAAGCTGGAGCAGGGCGACGCTCTGGACACGTCGGACACCTTCGGGGATCGCGAAGAGGATGCCGAAGGCGGCGAGGTCATCGACCTCATGGAGGCGCTGCGGGCCAGCGTCGAGCGGTCCCGCGCGTCGCGCGAGGACACCGGCGGCAAGAGCGGCAAGAGCGCTTCGAAGAAGACGAAGAAGGATGCCGGCGGCAAGCCGGCCGCGAAGAAGAAGTCCGCCTAGCCCTTCGCCCCGTCATCGCGCGCGTCGGGGCCGTCGAAGACGTCCTGGTCGAGCACGAGCGCGCGTGCCTCTGCCGCGTCGGTGTCGGTATCGGCTCCTGCAGCGGCGGCCTTCCTGGCCTTGCGGCGCTCGGCGAAGTAGTGCCAGAGGGTGAACACGGCGGTCCCGCCGACCGCCAGCAGCAGGATGATGTCGATGTACTCGGTGACCAGGTCGCGCACCCACGGGATGTATGCGATCAGGTAGCCGACCATGGTGAGCCCGAAGCCCCAGAGGACGGCGCCGATGAAGTTGTACAGCGAATAGCGCTTCCACGGCATGTGCCCGACGCCGGCCGCCACCGGCGCGAACGTCCGAACGATCGGCACGAATCGCGCCAGGATGACGGTGAGTCCGCCGTACTTCTCGAAAAACGCGTTCGTGCGTTCGACGTTCTTGCGGCTGAACAGCCCGGATTCCTTGCGTTCGAAGACCGCGGGTCCGCCTTTGTGGCCGATGTAGTAGCCGACCTCGCCGCCCACGAACGCCGCGAGGCCGATCAGCAGGCACACGATCCAGATGTTGATGCCGAAGACGTCGCTGGTGTGCGTGAGCAGCCCGGAGATGATCAGCAGCGTGTCGCCGGGCAGGAGGAAGCCGACCAGCAGCCCGGTCTCGGCGAAGATGATGAAGCAGACCACCAGGAGCGCCCAGGGGCCCGCGGCGGCGATGATCGTCTCGGGGTCGAGCCAGGGGATGAGGGCCGCGTGGTGCACAGGGGTCCCGTCGGTCGGTTTCTTCGGCGGTCAACGGTGCGGCGGATCGCCGCCCGTGCGGAAGGTGGGACTTGAACCCACACGCCCGAAGGCACAGGAACCTAAATCCTGCGTGTCTGCCAGTTTCACCACTCCCGCGGGTCGGAGTCAGTCTATCCAGCGGACTGAGCGGAGCCTGTGGGAAATCCCCTGGAATCGATGCCCGGACAGCCGGGTGTGGATAACTTTCCGGTCGAGTGCGCGCGGCTTGCGATCATGCTGGAGTGTCCCCGATCAGCGCTGCGCCCTCTGCCATGGTGGCCGAGCGCGTGCGCGAGCGGCTGCGGGCCGAACAGGCCGACCCTGCCCGCCACCCCGAGCTGGCCGCGCAGATCGCCCATGCGGAGGTGCGCCGTCACAACGACTTCGCGCTGGCGCGGGGTCTGACCCCTGTGGAGGACGAGCACCGCTGCGTGCGGGAGGTGCTCGCCGCCGTCACCGGCTACGGGCCGCTGCAGCCCTACCTCGACGACCCGACCGTCGAGGAGGTCTGGATCAACGCCCCGGACCGCATCTTCGTCGCGCGGGACGGAGTCTCCGAGCGCACCCCTCTGCAGCTGACCGACGGTGTGGTGCGCGACCTCGTCGAGCGCATGCTGCACTCGACCGGTCGCCGCGTCGATCTCAGCCAGCCCTTCGTGGACGCGTCGCTTCCCGACGGATCCCGGCTGCACGTCATCATCCCCGATATCACCCGCCGCCATTGGTCGGTGAACATCCGCAAGCACCTGCCGCAGTACCGCGACCTCGACACCCTCGTGGCCATCGACTCGCTCACCCCTCGTGCCGCAGACATCCTCCGCGACGCCATGCGCACAGGCCGGAGCATGCTCGTGTCCGGGGCCACCCACGCGGGCAAGACGACCCTCCTGGGTGCGCTGATCGCGGCCTGTCCGCCGCACCATCGCATCATCACCGTCGAGGAGACCTTCGAGCTCTCCGTCGCCGCCCCCGATCTGGTCGGCCTCCAGGGCCGCCAGCCGTCGCTGGAGGGCACCGGCGAAGTCACGCTGCGCCGCCTGGTCAAAGAGGCGCTGCGCATGCGTCCTGACCGCCTCGTCATCGGCGAGGTCCGCGATGCCGAGGCGCTCGACCTCCTGCTCGCCTTGAACACCGGCGTGCCCGGTGCTGCGACCATCCACGCCAACTCGGCCGCCGAGGCGCTGGGCAAGCTGGCCGCCCTCCCGCTGCTGGCCGGGCGCAACATCGGCGCCGACTTCGTGCTGCCGGCGGTGGCCAGCTGTGTGGACCTGGTCGCCCATTGCGAGCTGGATGCCACGGGCCGCCGCCGCGTCGTGGAGATCGTCGCGCCGACAGGGCGCGTGGTCGACGGCGCCGTCGAGGTGGAGCCGTTCGACCTCGGGCCCCGCGAGAGCCGGCCGGCATGACCACTCTGTGGGGCGTCGTCTTCGCGGGTGGAGTGCTGCTCGTGCTGTCGCCGTGGCTGTGGCCGCACCGCCCCGCGGCAGCCGCTGCGCCGTCGAGCGGAGCGCTCTCGCGGCTGCTGGAGGACGCCGGCTTAGCGCATGTCCGCCCGCGCGTGCTCGTGACGGTGTCGCTGGTGCTGGCGGTGCTCGCGGCATCCATCGTCCTGCTGATCGCCGCGCTTCCTGCCCTCGCGGCCGTGGCAGGACTGGCCGCGGGTGCGGTGCCGCTGGTGTGGCTCCGATCGCGCCGGCGTGGACTGCGCCGGTCGCGGCGGGGACTGTGGCCTGATGTGTGCGACCTGCTCATCGCGTCGGTGCGCGCGGGGATGTCTCTTCCCGATGCCGTCGCGAGTCTGGCCACCAGCGCGCCGCCGGCTCTGCGCCCCGCGTTCGTGGGATTCGAGCGCGACCTCGCCGCCTCGGGTCATTTCGACTCGAGCGCGCTGACCCTGAAGGCGGCGCTGGCAGACCCGGTGGCCGACCGCATCATCGAGACGCTGCGGATGGCGCGCCAGGTGGGCGGCACCGAGCTGACGCCCGTGCTGCGCGCGCTCGCGTCGTCGGTGCGCGCGGATGCGGCACTGCGCGCGGAGGTGGAGGCGCGGCAGTCCTGGATCCGCGGGGCCGCGGTGCTCGGGGCCGTCGCGCCCTGGGTCATCCTGGCGCTGCTCGCGATGCGCCCGGAAGGGGCCACCGCCTATGGCAGTCCCGAGGGCATCGTCCTGGTGCTCGCCGGAGCCGTCGTGTCGTTCGTGGCCTTCCGCATCATGCTGCGCATCGGGCAGCTGACCGAACCGCGGCGGTGGTTCGCATGACCGGCGCACTCGCCGACGCCGCCGTCGCGGTGCTGCTCGGCGCCGCCTTCGGCATCGGCGTGTGCTGCGTCCTCGCGGCGACGCCCCGGTGGGGTGCGGTCTCGCTCTCCCGCCGCATCGCGCCGTATGTGCGCGATGTCGCCGATCCGCGCGGGGTCACCCCCTGGCCGACCGCGCAGCTCGGACTGGATGCGGCATGGTCGACGGCCCGCGCCCGGCTGGGCCGGCTGCTGGGCGCAGCCGACGGCGTGACGCGCCGGCTCGCGCAGGCGGGGTGGCGCATGGATGCCGGGGCATTCCGCGGTCGGCAGCTGACCTGGACGCTGGCGGGAATCGGGATCGGCGGGGCGCTGGTGGTCGTGTTGGCGCTGCTGGGCAGGCTCACTCCCGCCGCGGCCGTCATCCCGCCCGTCTTCGGAGCGTGCGCCGTCGTCCTGTGCGATCTGCGGCTCACATCTGCCGCGCGCGCCCGTGCCCGCAGGATCGAGGAGGAGCTCCCGACCGTGCTCGAGTTCCTCGCGCTGTGCCTGGCTGCCGGCGAGGGGCTGCTCGACAGCCTGCGCCGGGTCGGCGGAGCCGGGACAGCGGATCTCACCGGCGAGCTGCGCGCGGTCGTCGTCGCCGTCGGCACCGGGGCATCGCTGTCGGAGGCGCTGACCACGATGGCACGGAGCCTGCAGGTCGCCTCGCTGTCGCGGGCGGTGGATCACCTGGTCGCCGCGATCGAGCGCGGCGCGCCGCTGGCGCAGGTGCTCCAGGCCCAGGCCGGCGACGCCCGCGAAGACGCCAAGCGCGTGCTCATCGAGCAGGCGGGGCGGAAGGAGATCTACATGCTTCTCCCGCTGGTGTTCCTCATCCTCCCGCTCTCGGTGATCTTCGCGATCTTCCCGGGGGTCTTCATGCTCCGGCTCGGCATCGGCTGAGTCGCCCATTCGACTGGAAGGAGTCGCCATGACACCGAAGACGAGAAGGTGGATGCCGCGCGCACTGCGCGAGGCGATCGCCGCGCTGCACGAGGATGAGCGCGGCGACGTGCCCGGCTGGGTGCTCGTGACGCTCATGACCGCGGGTCTCGTGGTCGTGATCTGGGCCCTCGCCGGGCCTGCGCTGACGACGCTGTTCGAGCAGGCGATCGCGCGCGTCTCGGGATTCTGAGCCGATGCGGTCCATGAGGCGGGCCCGCGGCATCCCTCGTCTCGCACGGCTCGCGAGCGACGACGCCGGCAGCAGCCCCGTGGAGTTCGTGCTCGTGGGCGCGCTGCTCACGGTGCTGACCCTCGCGGTGCTCCAGCTGGGGCTCGCCGTGTACGTGCGCAATGTCGTGCACGATGCTGCGGTGGAAGGCGCCTTCCACGCTGCGCTGGCCGACACCTC
>DASSYC010000117.1:0-7878 GCA_035703465.1 Microbacterium sp.
GCGCGGTCCAACCCGTCGCGCAGGGTCGGCCAGCCTCCGGCGGTTGGGGTGCCGCAGTTGAGGCCGGCCATGATCGTCGGTGAGGTCGGCACGGTGACGGGTTGCCCAGCGAGGAGCGAGGTGAGCACGGCCGGCGCGGCTGTCGGCTCGACGCTGATGACCGACGGCGCGGAGACGCCCGAGCGGTAGTGGCGGACCACAGCTTCGGCCAGCGAGCCCACCCCCACAGGTACGAACACGGCATCGAAGGACGGGACTCCGGCATCCATCGCCTGTCGATCCGCTTCGACGAGGAGGGTCGAGTACCCGTTGACGATCCATGTGGGGGTGTCTACATACCCGTCCCACGAGGTGTCCTGAATGAGCACAGCGTTGTCATCGACGGATGCCGCAGCGGCCCGCACGACATCGTCGTAGCCCGCGTCGATCTCGATTCGATGCGCACCCTCGCCCTCGATGGCGTCCTTCGCGGCGCGCGTGATCTCGGCAGGCGTGTAGATCGTGGCCGGCACACTGAGAAGGCCCGCCATGTGTGCCACTGCCCGACCGTGGTTGCCATCGGTGGCCGCGATGAGCCGTACGCCGTGCGCGTGGTCGCGCAGCTGATCGAGCGGGAGGGCCTCGTCGTGCCCGAGGCGTGCCGATAGGGCGCGTGCGACGGCGTAGGAGGCGCCGAGCACTTTGAACGCGGGGAGGCCGAGTCGCGACGACTCCTCCTTGACGAGGACACGTGCGACGCCGAGTTCGGCGGCGAGCTTCGCGACCTCGACCAGGCGCGTCGGCGCGTATCCCGGAAGGCTTTCGTGGAAGCGCGTGACATCGGGAGCGGGCGACGTCCGCCATTCGCGGGCGGTCGGGTTTTCGTACGGGGCGGTCATGAGGTCAGCTCCAGGATCGTGCGCGCCGAATACTCGCGCGGATATGTCACGACACCAGCATCTACCGAAACGACACATTCGCTCGGGTATCGCACCCTCGACCCCCTCGCGCCGACGACCTGCCCGGTTCGGCGAACCTCGATCGTCACCTCGGGCCCGGTTTGCGTGAAACCGCCGACCTCGTGGCCTCGGCGGATCTCGGCGCCGCGCTCGATGGCACGGCCCTCGAGAATTTCCTACAGGCGACGCTGGGGGATCGGCAGAACATGAAGCGCGTTGCCTGGCCCGAAGCCGAGCCGGAGGGTGAGCGGTCCGAACGGGAAGCGGGGCGGAGAGACGACGCGCAGACCGGTGCCGGCCGAGATGCCGCGTCTGGCGAGTTCGACGGCAGCCCGGCCCACGACCCCGTTCGCCTTCGGAACGAGCGACGGGGCCGTGGCGCGTTCGAGCACCAGCACCCGGATGCCTCGCTGAGCGAGTTCGCCGGGTAGCAGAAGCCCCACGAGGCCGGCGCCGACAATCGCCACCTCGCAGGAAGACATCACGTCAGTGTCCGACATCATTCCGTCAGCCTAGATTGACAGAACTGGATACGTCAACCTAAACTGACACACATGGAATCGGAGAACATCGGGGACCTGTTGCGCACCACCGATCCGGCGATCGGTCTTCGCGCTGCCGGTGCGCTGCGGCGCCTGGCTGAACGCGTGGAAGCCATGCACGTGGCCGAGGCTCGTCGGGCGGGTTGGTCGTGGGAACAGATCGGTGCCGCGCTCGCGGTGACGCGCCAGTCGGTGCATGCGAAGTACGGGAAGGAAGAACGTCATGTTTGAGAGGTTTGCCCAATCGGCACGAGCGGCCGTCGAAGACGCACGATACGAGGCAGGCCATCGGGGTGACAGGCGCATCGGCACTGAGCACCTGCTGATCGCTCTCATGCGCGAGGAGGCCATCGCTGGTGCCTTCGGCGCCGATGCCGAGGCGGCACGAGAGGCGGCTGACCAGCTGGATCGTGCGGCGCTGACCGCGGTCGGTCTCGAAATAGGGCACACGCCCGTCAACGGCCACGCGGCGCTCGGCAGGCACGTGCCGCTCACGCCAGCCGCAAAGAGCGTCATCCGGCACACCCTTGCAAACGCGACTGCCGAGAAGGGGAAGAGCATCACCTCTCGGCACATGGCGCTGGCCTTGCTCGACCGCGTCGACCCCGACCCGGCCGCCGCCATTCTCGCCGCCCTGTCCGTGGACCGGGCAGCGGCGCGTGAACGTCTGAACGATTCCGTCTAGGCCGCCTGTGGCGCAGACACCGCCCGCTATGGCGTCGTCTGGGAGATCTGTTTCAGATCTGCACGGAGCGGACGGTGTACGTCTGCGAGAGAAGATACGGCGCCCCGAGCAGACTCCACAGATGCGACATCTCCTCGAGCGAGAGCGAATCGGGGCGCAGCGCGACATCCTGATCGGGAAATGCCACCGGGCCGATGCCGCCGTACTTTGCCGTCGCGGATTCGACGACAGCGCGCGTGAGCACAGGTGTCGACGCCAGCGCCGAGACGGCGACCGTGATCCGTCGCTGAGGCACGAGCGTTGCCTCGTCTCCGGGGGCGGAGATCAGGTATTGCAGGTCCACGGCGGCAGCGGGCCGCACCGCTTCCGCGCGCGGGCCCGACCTGTTGCTGATTCTGGCACAAACCCGTGACGCGAGAGGGTGGGACAGCCCCTCCAGCAGGCAGCCGTTCACCGCGGCTTGCGGGTCTTGCCGGGCCCCTTGCGGGTCTTGCCGGACCCCTTGCTCTTGTCCAGGCCCGTGCCGCTCTTGGGCGCACTCTTCCGCGTGCCGCCGGCGATCGGCTTGTTGCTGCTGGCCGCCCTCCCGTGCAGGAGCTGGAATGCGCTCGTGATCAGCGCGTAGTGACTGAACGCCTGCGGAGTGTTGCCGAGCTGCCGATTGTCGGTGGTACACCATTCCTCACTGAGCAGCCCCACGTCGTTCTGCACAGTGAGCAGCCGCTCGAAGAGCTCGACCGCCTCGTCACGTCGTCCCGCGCCTGCCAGCGCATCCACGAGCCAGAACGAGCAGGCGAGGAAGACCCCTTCATCACCCGGGAGGCCGTCGTCGCTCTCATGAGTCCGATAGCGCAGCACGAATCCGTCCTGCATCAGGCCGCGCTGGATCGCGTCGATCGTACCCACGACACGGTCGTCATCCGGTGGAAGGAAGCCGACACGAGGAATCAGGAGCAGGCTGGCATCCAGATTCCGGCTCCCATACGACTGCACGAACGTGTTGAGCTCTTCATTGAAGCCGTTGTTCATCACGTTCGCGTGGATCTCGTCGCGCAGGGCGCTCCATTCGTCCACCGGCCCTGGCAGCCCCGAATCCTGCACACCTTTGACCATCCGGTCGGCGGCCACCCACGCCATCACTTTCGAATAGGTGAAGTGCCGTCGCGGGCCGCGCATCTCCCACAGGCCGTTGTCGGGCTGCCGCCACACCTTCGCAAGGTGCCCCATGAGAGCGACCTGCAGGTCCCAGGAGTCCTCGGAGGTCTCGGAAAGCGCGTTCCTGGTGAGCGACAGACCGTCGAGCAGTTCGCCCCACACGTCGAGCTGGAACTGGGCGGCAGCGGCATTGCCGACCCGCACCGGCCGAGACCCTTCGTATCCTGACAGCCAGTCGAGCGTCGTCTCGGGCAGGCGTCTGTGGCCGTCGAGGCCATACATCACCTGCAGATCGGCCGGGTCGCCGGCCGCGGCACGCAGAAGCCAGTTCCGCCAGGCCAGGGCCGCATCGGTGTAACCGCCGGCAAGAAGAGACTGGAGCGCGAACGTCGAGTCGCGAAGCCAGCAGAGCCGGTAATCCCAGTTGCGCTGCCCTCCGAGCTGCTCAGGCAGGGAGGTCGTCGCCGCCGCGACGATCCCGCCCGTCGGCACGAAGGTGAGGGCCTTCAGAGTGATCAGCGAGCGCTGCACCGTCTCGGCATAGGGGCCATCCGCCTGACTGCGAGACGACCACGTCGACCAGAAATCCCGCGTCGTGGCCAGCGCCCGCTCAGGGTTGGTGGCCTTCGGAGCGGGAAGATGACTGGGCGCCCAGGTGAGAACGAAGGGAACGCTCTCCCCTTCGCTGATCACGAACTCACTCACCGTCCGCAGATTCTCTCCCCGAATCGGAGCCTTGGTCTGCAGGTACAGGGCATCGGGGCCGGAGATGGCGGTCAGCCGATGCCCGGAGCGACGGACCCAGGGGACGACATGCCCGTAGTCGAATCGAATCACCAGTTCGCCGCGCATCTTGACCGAGCCCCGCAGGCCCGTGACGATCCGGACGATATCGGCCTTCTGATCGCGGATCGGCATGAAATCCGTGACCCGAACAGCGCCGTCCTGTTCGTCCCACTCGGTCTCCAGGATGAGCGTCTGCGGCAGATAGCGCCGTCGGCTCGAACGGGCTCCCGAGGCGGGGGCGAGCAGCCAGCGACCGGCGTCGGGCGAGTCCACGAGCGCAGCGAAACAGGCGCTCGAGTCGAATTGGGGCAGGCACATCCAGTCGATGGAGCCGTCCGCTCCGATGAGCGCCGCGGTGTGCAGGTCGCCCACCAGGGCGTAGTCCTCGATGCACAGCATTTCAGCGGCCTGAGTCGCGTCGGCGGCGGCTCACGGACCCGCCCTTCGCTGCGACCATCGACTTCCCCTCGAGCCGCATCAGCCGCCTTCCTCAGAGCGCTGTCATTGGTCTTCGCCGCCCGGCGTCTCCGTTCGTCGTCGCTTCGGACGTTATTCCTCTTCGCGACAGGAGCGCAGGGGCTTGAGTTCTGCGAGGATTCGCGTTACGTCTCAACGTTCGTAGGGCCGGCGGCTCCGCCCTGCTGTCGTCGCGCTGCGGTTCGAGCGACTCAATCACTCTCGTCGGGTGACGTGCGCCGGGCGGCATGAAAGTAGCGTCCAGTGCGATACGTCGCGAGCTTGCGCCTCCCGATGTCCCCGGCAGAGAACAGATGGAGTTCAGGATGCAGAGACTTCGACTCGCCAGTGTCGCGTGCCTCTCGATCATGGTGATCGGACTCGCAGGGTGCTCAGGCGAAGTGAGCAGCATCGACCGCGCACAGGCGCAGGTCAACGCCAAGGAGAAGGCATTGTCGGAGGCCGAGGCGCAGTGGGCCGCGGCATCCGAGTCCTTCTGCCAGTCGAGCAAGACCTACATCCTCGCGCTCGACCGCTACGGCGATGTGCTCAATGACACGGCGCCCACGGTCGGTGACGTGCGCGAGGCCGGCGCAGACCTCGCTGCACCGGGCGACGAGGCAGCGGACGATGCCGAGGCGGCAGTCGACGCGCACCAGCAGGTCGTGGTCGCCGAGCAGGAGCTCGCCGAGGCGCAGGCCGCGCTGGAACAGGCGAAGACCGGTGCCTCGGCCGTCCCCGCCGCCGACCCGCAGCCGACCGCGACGCCACTGGTGCCGGCGGCAGCAGTCGACCGGGTCAAGCAGGCCCAGTCGGATCTCGAGACCGCGCAGGGCGCGATCACCGATGCGACCCCGCTGACGGAGGCATCCGAGCAGTTCAACAGCGCGGTCGTCGCCGTCGAGTTCGCCTGGTTGCGGCTGTTCGCCGACGGTGGATGCCTCGCCGACGAGCAGGCGGTGCAGGCCCAGGCGACGGTGAGCGCGTACGTGACGGCGCTGCAGCAGGATCTCGCCGACGCCGGCCACTACACCGGTGCGATCGACGGCGTATACGGGCCCGACACCGTCAGCGCGGTCGAAGCGCTGCAGGAGGCGAACGGCCTGCCGGTCACCGGCACAGTCGACAAGGCGACCGCCGACGCGCTTCAGGCCGAGCTTCTGGCACTCGGCGGCGCTGAGGCGGTGGAATCCGTGGCCACCACCGCCGCGGTGCAGCAGACGCTGAAGCTCGTCGGCTTCTGGGACGGACCCGTCGACGGGGAGTGGACACCCGAGCTGACGGAGGCGCTGAAGAGCTTCCAGGTCGAGCTGGGCGTCGAGCCCACCGGCACCGTGGATGCCGCCACCATCACCGCGTTCCAGGCGGCGCTCTCCGAGCTGCAGCAGCCGGGGCCGTCGGAGAGCCCGTCACCCACCCCAACCGACTCCGAAGACCCTTAGGCGATGAGGGTTCACGTCCTGGCCACAGGCGGGACGATCGCGGGCACGGCGGCATCCCAGGCTGCTCAGGGATACCGTTCGGCGGGCCTCGGCGTCAGCACGCTGGTGGATGGCGTGCCCGGTCTGCGAGACGTGGCCGCGCTGACCGGCGAGCAGTTCTCGCAGGTGGGCCCGCCACCGCGCTGAGCGCGGATGGCCCGCTCAATCTCTTCAACGCGGTCAGCGTGGCGGCAGACCCCGACGCCCGCGAGCGCGGCGTCATTGTCGCCATCAATGACGATCTCCATAGTGCACGCGATGTCACGAAGTCCAGCACCACCGACGTGCAGACGTTCGTTTCGCCAGGTCCCGGGCTGCTCGGAACCGCGAGCTACGGCCGCATCCGCTACTTCCGGCACCCGACACATCCGCACACCATTGCCACCCCGTTCTCGGCGGAGGGCAGGGCGACGCTGCCTCGAGTGGACATCCTGTACGCGCACGCCAACATGCACGCGGATCTCGTGCGCGCGAGCGTCTCGCTCGGTGCCCGGGGGATCGTTGTCGCCGGGATGGGGAACGGAAACGTGTCCACCGAGGTGGCGCAATCGCTGGCCGATGCCGCGGGCGAAGGTGTCATCGTCGTGCGGAGCTCGCGCGTCGGAAGTGGCGATGTCGGGCGCAACATCGAGGTGGACGATGACGGACTGGGGTTCGTGGCGTCGGACCAGCTCAATCCGCAGAAGAGCCGGGTGCTGCTCCAGCTGTGCCTGGCGCATGGTCTTCGACAGGATTCGATTCAGGACGCGTTCTGCCGCTACTGATTCCCCTCCCGCCACGGAGGACCCGAGGTGTAGTGTGCGGGCATGTCACCGCCGGGCGCAATCGGCTTCACCGCGATCATGGCGACGATGCTTGCGCTGGTCGGCTGCGTTGCGGAGCGAGACGACCCGGTGCCGGTCGACTCGAGCCCGCCGGTGGCGGCGTGCGCCGACGACGAGGTGGCGGTGGGTGCCGACGGCCAGGCGATCACGCGGATCATCGAATCGGCGGTCGACGACGACGACCTGACATCCGTCATCTTTCGCGTCACGCGCGACGGAGAGCTCATCGCGGCCGGTTCCATCGGCGACTCGGTGACGGGCGTTCCCGCCACCCAGGACATGCACTTCCGCAACGGCAACGTCGCGTTCGCGTACATGGGAACGCTTCTGCTGCTCATGGCGGAGCAGGGCGTCGTGAGCCTTGACGACCCGGTCGCGAAGTGGCTCCCCGACCTCGACGTGCCCAAGGCCGACGTCGTGACGCTGAAGATGCTCGCCGGCAGCAGCTCGGGCTATCCGGACTACGTGCCCGACGACGCGTTCGACGACAGCTTTCTCGCAGACCCGTTCCAGCAGTTCACGCCCGAGCAGCTCATCGGCTACGCGTTCACGACCCCGCCCTGGTACGAGCCGGGAACGGCGTGGAGCTACGCCCACACCAACTACGTCATCCTCGGCGAGGCGCTCGCCGCCGCCGGAGGAAAGCACCTCGCCGACCTGCTGACAGAGTGGGTGATCGAGCCGATGGGCCTGACCAGCACCACGCCGGTGCTGAGCCCTCTCGTGCCCGATCCGGTGCTGCACACCTACAGCACCGAGCGCGGCAGGTTCGAAGAGACGACGTTCTGGAACCCGTCGTGGCAGACCGCGCCCGGTTCGGTGATCGCGACGGACATCTGCGACATGGTGGTTTCGGCGGCGGCGATCGGCACAGGCGCGCTTCTCGATGAGGCATCCTTCGATCTCATGGTCGCGAGCGACCCCGCCGCGTTCGATCCGCCGCCGGCGGGTTGCACGGCGTGCATGCAGTTCACGGCCGACCAGTACTACGGTCTCGGCGTCATCGTGCGT
>DASSYC010000160.1:0-8333 GCA_035703465.1 Microbacterium sp.
GATCGGTCGCCTCGCCGTCGACGACCGGCATGAAGTCGATCACCTCGCCCACCCCGGCCTCGGTCATGAACCGGGTGACGAGGATCGGCGTGTCGGGCAGGTAGAGCTGCTTGGTCACGTACTCCTCGGCGAGGGGGCGTATGGTGCAGAATCCGCCCCGTTCGCGGTCGAGCAGCGACGCGAACACACTCGGCGAGTCGAAGCGCGGAACGCAGAACCAGTCGATCGTGCCGTCGGTGTCGATGAGCGCGGCGGTCTGCAGATCGCCGATGAGCCCGTGATCGGCGATGTTGGGGTAGTCCTGAGCCATGTCGGCCTCCCACCGCTGATTATGGCCGTGCCACGGTCGGGAGTCGAGGTCGGGCCCGAAGCCGCCGTCGCGATCGAAGACTAGGATTCGGAGTGTGACGGGGCTGTGAACGATGCCGCGGCGGTGACTCCGCGCGGTGCCGATGGTGCCGAGCGCCAAACCGGATCGCGTGACGATGCTCTGCTGACTGCACTGACGCGAGCACTGCGCACGCTCGGCGAGGCGGGCGAGACGGATGCTGCGAGCAGAATCGCGGCGCGGGCGTGGAGCGAGATCAGGCGCACCGATCCCGCTGGCGCGGAGCGGCTCAACGGCACGCTGCACTACCTCGCGCGGCTGCCGGGCCCGTCGCCTGCGCACCGGGCGGCCTCCCGTCCGGAAACCGATCGAGAGGAGTCTCATGATGGCTGAAGACAAGGTGCTGGACGTTCGCGAGGAGGTGCCCGCGCGGCGGCACGAGCTGATCTTCGAGAATTACCACGCGCTGTCGGCAGGGGGCGCATTCGTCCTCATCAACGACCATGACCCGAAGCCGCTCTACTACCAGTTCGACGCCGAGCACCCCGGTCGGTTCACATGGGACTACCTCGAGGAGGGCCCCGTAGACTGGCGGGTCCGGATCGGCAAGCCGGCCGCATAGCGAGGATGGGGCGATGACCGAGACCGTTCTGCTGATCCCGGGTCTGCTGAGCGACGGGGTGGTCTGGGAGCATCAGGCGCGAGCGCTCTCGGCACGCTGCGACGTGCGAATGGCCGACGTCACCCGTGACGCATCGCTCGACGGCATGGCGCAGCGGGTGCTCGACGAAGTCCCCGGGCAGCTGTCGGTCGCGGGTCATTCGATGGGCGGCCGCGTGGCGCTGGAGATGGTGCGGATCGCCCCGGAGCGCATCGACAGGCTCGCCCTGCTCGACACCGGCGTCGGCCCGCGCAACGAGACCGAGCACGTCAGCCGGCTGGCGCTGGTCGAGCTCGGCGAGAGCGAGGGCATGCGCACCGTCGCCGCCGAGTGGCTGCCGCCCATGGTCCGCCACTGGGACGCCGAGGGCAGCGCGGAGCTGCGGGCGACCCTCACCGCCATGGTCGAGCGCATGAACCCCACGATTCACCGCGCGCAGATCCAGGCCCTGCTCGATCGCACCGACGCCGAGCCGATGCTTGCCGCAATCACGTGTCCCGTGCTCGTCGCGGTGGGAGATTCGGATGCCTGGAGTCCACCGCGGCAGCACCGCGAGATGGCGGCGCGCATCCCGGGCGCGCAGCTGGTGATCTTCCCCGACAGCGGCCACTTCTCGCCCATCGAGGCTCCGGAAGCCGTGACGGCGGCGCTCGTGGAGTGGATGACGCGCACTCCGCAAGGCTGAGGTGTCAGCCCTCGATCACGAGAGCCAGCGATGTCTCCCCGCAGGACACGACCCGGTAGCCCGCGGGGCTGACGGCGTCCACGCCGCCGATCTCGTCGTGAAGGGGCTTGAGCGCATCGGTCAGTCCGTCCAGACGCAGGATTGATCCGGGTTCGCGGCGGGCATCCGATGCGGTGACCACCCGTCCCGAGGAGTTGACGAGGGTCGTGGTCGCCCCCGTCGCGCGCAGCAGCGGCAGGAGCTCTCGCTCCAGCTGGTCGACGAGCAGGTCGACGCCGACGACCCCGAGCATCCGCGACTCCGCGAGCACCGGGACCGTCACCGTGATCGTGTAGTCGTCCGTGCAGACGTAGTCGACATACGGACCGGTCAGGTGCCGCCGGCCGGAGTGCGCCGGGATGCGCCACCACTCCAGTGCCGTATAGTCGCGGAACTGGTCGCTGGAGGGGTCGTCGACGGTGGCCAGCCGGCGGGGCCCTGCGGGGTCGGCGAGCCACCATGCGAGGTGCCATGTGGCATCCGCCAGCAGTCCGGGCGCGCACACGAAGCCGGCCCCGGTGATCAGACCCTGCCCGGTCACCGCCGGGAGCGCGAAGGATTCCACGAGCGCATCCAGGTCGGAGGCGGTCGGAGTCGCCGAGCTGAGAAGGTGCCGGCTGAGCTCGGAATTCCAGTCGTCGATCATGGCGAACACGTCGTCGAACGTGGCGGCGATGTGCGCGGCGGCGACGGAGGGACCGGCTGCGGTGATGTTCGTGATGGATCTCCTTCGACTCATGCCGGGTCGGATGCCTCGACCCGCTGCTTCTCATCGATGAGCCAGTCGCGCGCGGTGTGGATGAACTCGGCGACGGCGGCACGGGCAGATTCGGGTGCCGACGTGCGCAGGGCAGCCAGCACCAGATCGCGCTCGTGGGCGCTGCGATCACGGTACTCCTGGTCGCGCAGGCAGAGCCAGAGCAGAGGCCCTGCCTCGCCCTGCAGACGCACCTCCTCGCGAACCAGCCGCGGAGACTGGCTGACCGCGGCGAGCTCGAGGTGGAAGCGCCCCATCGCGCGCCGCGCGCCGCCGGGAGTGGACAGGTCGGATGCCTCGTGGATGCGCTGCAGGCTGTCGATGTCGTCTGCGCTGGCGCGGTCGGCCGCGATAGCGGCCGCGGTGCCGGTGATCGCCTGCAGGTGAAGGGCGAGATCGCGGACCTGGATGCGGGAGTGATCGCGCAGCCGGGCATCCAGCAGCCGCGCAGCGGTGTCGCGGTCGTAGGTGACGAAGCTGCCGCCGTCCCGTCCGCGCCTGGTCTGCACGAGCCCCTGACCGCGCATGGTCTCCAGTGCTTCGCGGGCCGTGACCAGCGCGACTCCGAAGCTGCGGGACAGCTCCGACTCGCTCGGCAGGCGCTCGCCGTCCCGGAGCATCCCGCCCACGATCGCGTCCGTCAGTCGCTGGGCGACCAGTTCGGCACGGCCGGTGATGTCCAGCGGCGCGAAGACGACGGATCGCGCAGGATCCTGATGCGCAGAGCTGACCGGCATGGCGTCGTCGACTTCCGTGGCGAGTGGACCGAGGGACCGTGACACGACCGTAACACGGAAAGCGCTGGACATATGGTTCCAGATGGTTAACCATATGGGCGTAGATGTATATGACGATGAGGTCGAGGGAGCACGCGCGATGGAGTCGCAGCCGGCGATCCGCCTGACCGGGCTGACCAAGCAGTTCGGTGCGGTCAGCGCTGTGGATCACGTGGATCTGGAGATCGCCGCCGGGGAGTTCTTCTCCATGCTCGGTCCTTCCGGATCCGGAAAGACCACGGTGCTCCGGTTGATCGCCGGGTTCGAGCAGCCCACCTCCGGGACGATCGAGCTGTTCGGCGAGGACGTCACCGCCCGCGCCCCCTTCGATCGTGACGTGAACACCGTGTTCCAGGATTATGCGCTGTTCCCGCACATGAGCGTGCTGGACAACGTGGCATACGGTCTGCGCGTGCGCGGGATGGGTCGGGCGCACCGTCGGGAGCGCGCACGGGAGGCGCTGGCGGGCGTCCAGCTGGAGGGCATGGCGGACCGCCGGCCGTCCCAGCTCTCGGGCGGGCAGCGGCAGCGGGTGGCCATCGCCCGCGCCACGGTGGTGCAGCCGAAGGTGCTGCTGCTGGACGAGCCTCTCGGTGCGCTCGACCTGAAGCTGCGCGAGCAGATGCAGGTCGAGCTCAAGCAGCTGCAGCGCGATCTCGGCATCACCTTCGTCTTCGTCACGCACGATCAGGAGGAGGCGCTCACGCTCTCCGACCGGATCGCGGTGTTCCATGACGGCCGCATCGAGCAGCTGGGCACGCCATGGGAGCTCTACGAGAAGCCGGAGTCCCGATTCGTCGCCGACTTCGTCGGCACGTCCAACCTCTTCGGCACCGAGCACGCCACGCGGCTGATCGGCCGCTCCGCCGAGTTCTCCATCCGGCCCGAGAAGCTCACGCTCGCGGCGGGACCCGACGAGGGCGAGGGCATGCACGGCGCGGCCGGCACTGTCGTGGAGTCGATCTACGTGGGCAGCGCCATCCGCCGCGTCGTCGACCTCGACGAGGGTCCGCGCATCACCGTCCTGGAGCACAACGACCGCAGCCGCACCGGGGAGCGCGAGCGCGGTGACCGCGTCCACGTGAACTGGCACGACGAGGACGTCGTCGTCCTGATCCCCCCGGGCACCTGAACGCTCACCGATCCGGCCGCCGGGAGCCCGTCCCGGAACACACAGCACCGAGAGGAACACATGATGCACACGACACGAAGGGCCCGCGGCATCCTCACCGCCTCGCTGGCGATCGGCGCGGTCGCCGTGCTCGCCGGCTGCGGAACGCAGGGAAGCGGAACGACGCCGTCCACCCCCGAGGCGAGCGAGCTCGGTCAGATGGAGGGCTCGGTCTCCCTCCTGGCGTGGCCGGGCTACGTCGAGGACGGAAGCAACGACCCGGCGGTGGACTGGGTCTCCGGGTTCGAGGACAAGACCGGATGCATGGTGACCGCGAAGTCCTACGGCACCTCGGACGAGGCCGTCAACCTGATGAAGACCGGCGACTACGACGTCGTCGCCGCCTCGGGGGATGCCACGCTCCGCCTGATCGCGTCCGGTGACGTCGCTCCGGTGAACACCGACCTCATTCCGAGCTACGCGGGCGTGTTCGACTTCCTCAAGGACAAGGCGTGGAACTCGGTGGACGGCCAGTCGTACGGCGTGCCGCACGGCTACGGCGCGAACCTGCTGCTGTACAACACGGACGTCGTCACGACGGCGCCCACATCGTGGGACGTCGTGTTCGACAAAGGGGACCAGTACTCCGGGAAGGTCACTGCATACGACTCCCCGATCTACATCGCGGACGCCGCGGTGTACCTGATGGCGCACCAGCCAGATCTCGGCATCCAGAACCCCTACGCGCTGGATCAGGACCAGTTCGACGCCGCGGTGGAGCTGCTCAAGCAGCAGCGGGCCAACATCAGCGAGTACTGGTCGGATTACCTCAAGGAGATCCAGTCCTTCCAGAGCGGCGACTCGGTCGTGGGCACCACCTGGCAGGTCATCCAGAACTCGCTCGAGGCCGAGGGAGCCACGACCGCCGTCGTCCTCCCCGACGAGGGTGCGACGGGATGGTCGGACACCTGGATGATCGCCTCGAAGGCCAAGAGCCCGAACTGCGCCTACGCGTGGCTGGACTGGATCTCGAGCCCCGAGGTCAACGCCCAGGCGACCGCGTACTTCGGCGAGGCGCCTTCCAGCGCGGCCGCGTGCGACTTCCGCGACGACTGCGAGGCCTATCACGCCGGCGACGCCGACTACGCGTCGCAGATCTGGTACTGGACGACGCCGGTGGCCGAGTGCGTCGACGGTCGCACCGACGTGACGTGCCTGGACTACTCGCAGTGGACGGCAGCCTGGCAGGAGATCAAGGGCTGAGCCGGAGTGCCCGGGGCGCCGCCGCCCCGGGCACACCCGCGTCACCGACCGGCAGCTCCGGAGCACGGAAGGCACGATGAGCACCACCGCACCCTCGCGAGAGCCGGCGACCCGCAGCGTCCGTCTGCCGCCGCAGACGCCGACGCGCCGCGTGTCGTCGTTCCTCGTTGCGCATCCGCGGTTCCGGCTCGCGCTGCTGCTGACCGCGCCGCTGTTCTGGCTCGGCGTCGTCTATGTCGTGGCGCTCGTCCTCCTGCTGATCACCGCGTTCTGGACGACCGATTCGTTCACCGGGCAGATCCGCACCGAGTTCACCCTCGACAACATCATCACCGTCCTCACCGGCGCCCTGTACCAGACCGTCACGCTGCGCACCCTGGGCATCGCGCTGGCGGTCACCGTGATCGACGTCGCGCTGGCGCTGCCGATCGCGTTCTACATGGCGAAGGTCGCCTCCCCGCGGATGCAGCGCATCCTCGTGGTCGCGGTGCTCATGCCGCTGTGGGCCAGCTACCTCGTCAAGGCGTACGCGTGGCGCTCGGTGCTGTCGCAGGAAGGGCTGCTGGAGTGGGTGCTCGCGCCGTTCGGGCTGCAGGGCCCGGGCTACGGGCTGACCGCGACGATCATCACGCTCTCGTATCTCTGGCTGCCGTACGTGATCCTGCCGATCTACGCGGGGCTGGAGCGCGTCCCCGATTCGATGCTGGAGGCATCCGCCGATCTCGGTGGGAAGACCTGGCGCACGGTCCGCCATGTCGTGCTCCCGATGATCTTCCCCGCGATCGTCGCCGGCACCATCTTCAGCTTCTCGCTGTCGCTCGGCGACTACATCACCGTGAACATCGTCGGGGGGGCCAGCCAGATGCTCGGCAACCTCATCTACACGAACATCGGCACGGCGGGGAATCTGCCGCTCGCCGCGGCGATCTCGCTGATCCCGATCGTGATCATCTTCGGCTACCTCGCGCTCGTGCGTCGCACCGGCGCGCTGGACAACCTGTAGGAGGACCATGCGACTGGGCAGAGGAGCACGGATCACGCTGGCGGTCGTCACCGGCGTCATCCTGGTCGTCGTCTACGTTCCGCTGATCGTCGTGCTGCTGAACTCGTTCTCCACCTCGACCTCGCTGAGCTGGCCGCCGCCGGGCTTCACGTTCGAGTGGTGGGTGCGGGCGTTCCAGAGCGCAGGGGCCATCGACGCCGTGCTCACCAGCGTTCAGGTCGCCCTCATCGCGACCGCCGTCTCGCTGGTGCTCGGCACTCTGATCTCGCTTGCGCTGCAGCGGTTCGACTTCTTCGGGCGGGATGCCATCTCGCTGCTGGTGATCCTGCCGATCGCCCTCCCCGGGATCATCACCGGCATCGCCCTGAACAACTTCTTCCGCACGATCATGGGCATCCCGCTCTCGATCTGGACGGTCGTCATCGCGCACGCCACGTTCTGCATCGTGACCGTGTTCAACAATGTCATCGCACGGCTGCGGCGCACCGGCTCCAGTCTCGAAGAGGCGTCGGCCGATCTCGGTGCGGGGGTGTGGACCACCTTCCGGCTGATCACGTTCCCGCAGCTGCGCTCTGCACTGCTGGCCGGCGGCCTGCTCGCCTTCGCGCTGAGCTTCGACGAGATCATCGTCACGACGTTCACCGCGGGCTCAGGGGTGACGACCCTGCCGATCTTCATCCTGAACAACATGTTCCGGCCCAACCAGGCGCCGATCGTCGCGGTGATCGCCGTGGTGCTCGTGATCGTGTCGATCGTGCCGATCTACCTCGCGCAGCGCCTGTCCGGCACGGAAGAGCGACGACGCTGAGATCACGCCAGGGAGAGGAAGAGCTTCTCGAGCTCCTCCGCCTGCGGCGTCCCGTCCGAACCCGGGTCGGTCAGGCACTCCCTCAGCGCGGTCGAGATGACCAGGAAGCCCGCACGGTCGAGGGCCTTCGACACCGCGGAGAGCTGCTGCACGACGTCGCGGCACGGAGCGTCGCGCTCGACGGCGGAGATCACCGCGGCGAGCTGGCCGTGGGCGCGGCGCAGCCGGTTCGCGATCTTGCGCTGGGCGTCGGCGTCGTGGATCGGGGCGTCGGCTGTCGGCTCGGTCATGAGGGGACCTCTCTGCGTTCTCGGCGGCATGTCGACTATACCCCTTGGGGTATCGAAGAGCATCGTTCCGCTACGTTGGCTGGATGCCCTTCGCCCTGGCGCTGACCGTCGTGCTCGCGCTGCTCGCCGTCTTCCAGCTGGCCCTGATCCTCGGCGCCCCGATCGGCCGCTTGGCCTGGGGCGGCCGGGAGCGCGTCCTTCCCGCCCGACTGCGTGTCATGAGTGCGGTGGCGATCATCGTGTACGCGATCATCGACCTCATCGCCTGGGATCGGGTGGGAGCGATCGACCTCTTGCCGCCGCCGGTGTCGGAGATCGCGATGTGGGTCGTCTTCGCGTACTTCGCGCTCAGCATCCTGATGAACGCGGTCTCGCCCAGCAGGCCCGAGCGCTGGACGATGGTGCCGGTCTCGCTCGTGCTCGCCGTGCTGTCGCTGCTCATCGCGATGGGCTACGGAGTGCTCGCGATCCCCACCGGAGGCTGATCGGCCCGCTCACGCGCCGACGCTGTCGAGGAATTCGACGAGGTCGATGAGGCCGAGATACGCGATCGTGCCGTGCGTGGCGAAGGCGACCGTGCGGTAGGTGACATCCATCCCTCGGGTGCGGGCG
>DASSYC010000223.1:0-4000 GCA_035703465.1 Microbacterium sp.
GAGGCGGCAGTCGTCGGCGTGCCCTCGTACTTCCTCGCGCCCGACCTCGACGAGTACCTCGCCTCGCGCGACTTCTACCTCGACTACCGGCGCGACCTTCCCGGCCCGATCGTGGACAGCATCCCCGCGCTGGTCGCCTCCGTCGCTTCCGGCGAGGCGACCGAGCAGGATGCCGCGGCCTTCGCGCACCGGTTCGTCCAGGTGCCGGGCGACCCGGAGCCTGCCGCCGACGCGACGCCGTGCGCGGACGCGATCGCCGCGATCGTGGTCGGCGCCGTCGGCGGGGGACGAGCGCGCTCTCGCTGACAGCCGTCGTCAGAAGTCAGAAAGGTGCGTTCCCCGTGTCGCTGGGGTGGAAGACGGGGACGTGTCGTTCGGGTTCGACGATGTATCTGCGGCCGGCGGGTGAGGTCCATTCGATGGCCCCGCCGGGAAGTTGTCGAATCGTCCACCCACCGTGATGCTTCACGATGTGGTGGCCTTGACAGGCCGGGACGTTGTTGGAGAGGGATGTCTCGCCCCCGTGCTCCCAGGCGATGTTGTGGTCGATCTGGCACCGGGACGCGGGCACGCCGCAGCCGGGGGCCATGCATCGGTCGGCGCGCCACATCACGAGCCTGCGCAGGGCTGCGGGTGGTCGGTATCGGTCCCGGCCGACGGAGAGGACCATTCCGGTTTCGGGGTGGGTGAGCACCCGCATCCACCCGTCTGCACCTCCGCACAGCTCCTTCGCCCGATCGATCGGGATCGGACCGACACCCTCCACCACCGGCACACCCGTCGACGAGGTGTCCGCGTCGGGCTGGTCGAGCAGGGCGAGGGCAGGGACGGTCACCACGACGCTTGCGCGGATACCCTGGGCGCGCTCGGGATGGGTGTCGGTGACACCGTCGATGAGCAGGTCCGCGAACACGTCCGCCCGTACTTGGTCCAGGGTGCGCTGCTCCCGCCCCGTCTGAGCGTCGTCGGCGATGATCGCCTTGGCCATCGCAGTGATCCGCCCGTAGATTGCGTGCACCTCCACGGCAGGCGCGTACGTCCCGATCCAGCCCATCCCATCCGGGCCGGGCTCGGTCACGACCCGTCGCTGCTGCACCGCGGCGATGTGCCGCTCGGTGAGGGTGGGCGCCTCCCACGTGTCGATGAGGGCGCGCAGCTTCCGGCGGAATGTGCCCACCGGCTGCGTTCGAGCCAGCTCCAGGGCCTCGGGTGCGATGCTGTCGCGCAGGTGCGGTGCGGTCTGGTCGACCGCTTCCACGAGGATCTGAGCGTGCTTGTCGGTGATCTCTGCCCGGTACAGCGCCTCCAGCACCGCCGGGTACCGGTGCACCAGCGCGTCGGCGGTGCTCATCAGCACACCTGCGGCATGCTCGGTGATCCGCAGCCCCGCGGCCAGCTCCAGCCGCACCGACCGGTCGATGATCTCCCGCGACCGCAGCCCCCCTCGCTGCTCGGCCTGGACCTGCGCCTCCCGGCGCAGCACGTCGATCCGCTCATAGCGCTGCGCGGCGAAGGTCGCCATCACATCTGCGACCTCCATCACCAGACCCAGAGCGTCCGGCCCATGCTGGTGTGCGGCCTCCAGCTCCTCATCGCTCCACGCACCGGAATACTCAGGATCCGGCGGGATCGAGGGGTCGAAGAACATACTTCCACTCTAGCACATAGATACTAAACTGTGTCAATGAAACTGTAGAACAATATTCGATAGCTGCCCTCCTTCACGGGCTCCCTGAACTAGGATGGTGTGCGGCCCGCACGCCGCATCCGAGGAGCACAATGACCGCACCGCCGCGCACCGTCGCCGTCGTCCTGGCCGGTGGCATCGGCGTCCGCGTCGGACTCGGGATCCCGAAGCAGCTCATCCGCATCGCGGGCAAGGCGATCGTCGAACACACGCTCGAAGCGCTGAACGCCAGCCCCCTCATCGACGAGGTCATCATCATGATGAACGCGGGCTCGATCCAAGAGCTCGACCACCTGCTCGGCAGCGAGCGCTTCCCGAAGCTGACGCGGATCCTGCCCGGCGGCGAGACGCGCAACGACACCACGCAGCTGGCATTGGCCGCGATCGACGGCGACGATACGAAGGTCCTCTTCCACGACGCCGTACGGCCGTTCATCGACGAGCGCATCATCCGCGACTGCGTGCAGGCACTCGACCGCTTCGACGCAGTGGACACCGCCATCCCCTCCGCCGACACGATCATCCAGGTCGACGACGCCCGGCACATCACCGACATTCCTGCGCGCGCGCAGCTGCGCCGCGGCCAGACGCCGCAGGCCTTCCGGCTGGAGACCATCCGCCGCGCGTACGAGCTCGCCCGCCACGACCCCGACTTCACCGCGACCGACGACTGCGGCGTCGTGTTCCAGTACCTGCCAGACGTGCCGATCTTCGTCGTGGACGGCACCGCCGAGAACATGAAGGTCACCGAGCCGATCGACGTGCATATCGCCGACAAGCTGTTCCAGCTGCAGTCCGCGAGCCTGGCACTGGATACGCGCCCCGACACCGTGCCTGACCTGGACGGCAGGGTCGTCGCCGTCTTCGGCGGCAGCTACGGGATCGGCGAGAGCATCGTCGAGCTGGCGCGTGCGGCCGGTGCGCGGGTGCACGCATTCAGCCGCTCGACCACCGGCACCGACGTGAGGCGAGCAGACGATCTGCGTGCGGCTCTGGACCAGGTGGCGGCAGCTGAGGACCGCATCGACGTCGTGATCCTCACCGCCGGCGTGCTGCACATCTCGAGCCTGGTCGATGCACCGGCCGACGACGTCGAGAGCACGATCGACACCAATCTGCTCGCACCCGTGCTCATCGCCCGCGAGGCCTACCCCCATCTCGAGCGCACCGGCGGGCAGCTGCTCCTGTTCACCTCCAGTTCGTACACGCGCGGGCGCGCCGGCTACAGCGTGTACTCGGCGACCAAGGCGGGCGTGGTGAACCTCACCCAGGCGCTGTCGGAGGAGTGGTCGGAGCACGGCGTGCGCATCAACTGCATCAACCCGCAGCGCACGAAGACCCCGATGCGCACGAGCGCCTTCGGCGACGAGCCCGAGGGCACGCTGCTCGACCCCCACGATGTGGCGCGGGTCACGCTGAATGTCGCGGCATCCGACCTCACCGGCCAGATCGTCACGGTGCAGGTCGCGGCGATGCGCAACGGGACCTGAGGCGCCGGCTCAGTGCTGTGCGGGCTCGCGCAGCGGGTTCTCGCGCTGCAGGCGCTCGAACACCAGGTCGTAGAGCTCTTCGACTCGGCGGTGCTCGCGGCGCACTTCGTCGATCTGCCGGCGAAGGTCGCGGACCTCGTCCTCGTAGCGCAGCAGGATGTCGGAGATGTCGCCCCCGCTCGCGTCGAGCGATTCGAGCCGACGCAGCCGCTCGTACGCCGTGGGCGCCACCTTCTCGGCAAGCTTGCGCAGATACTTCCTCATGCGACGTTCTCGTCTCTCTCATCGATCCAGGCGCGCCGCTCGGTGCGCGCCTCGGCGCTGCGGCGGATGACGACCTGCGCGTACCGACGCAGCCCGTGCTCGGTGCGGCGGACGCCGCGATGCACATCCTCGATCTCCAGCCCATCCTCCGCGAGCTCCTCGCGCAGCCGCCGCAGCGGGTAGTGCCACGTACGCGGATCCGACCTGACGTACTGCATGGTCGGGTGGGTGTCGAAGGTCACCACCGCGCGTGCGGGCCCGCGCAACACCATGCGCAGCATCATGTACACGTTCTCGCGGTTGGTGAAGGTGAGACCGTGCAGCACGTCGGTGCAGAGCACATACCAGGGGCGGCCGGTATCGAGGAGGTTCGCGCCGAGCTCGAGCATGGCCGCACGGTCATTCGCGTTGATGCGCCACAGCGTCGTGTCGCGGTCGTCGTTGAGCCGGGCCACGCGAAGCGCCTCGAAGCTGTAGTCCGCGCAGACGACCCGGTGTCCGGCGTCCTGCAGCTCCTGCGCCCAGCGCCCGGCGCCGCAGCCCAGGTCGAGCACATCGG
>DASSYC010000006.1:0-2507 GCA_035703465.1 Microbacterium sp.
GCCAGCGCGGTGTCGACGGCGGTGTCGAGCTCGGGCACCGAGATCTCGAAGTCGTCGCGCATCGAGGCGTGCGAGGCGGTCAGCAGCGGGCCGATGGCGCGCGGCCCCTCGGTGCGCAGCGTGCGCACGGTGTCGAGCACGCGCTGATTCTCGGTGACGACGTGGCGCGCGCGCCGGAGGGTCTCGTCGTCGATGCGGGAGGCGAGCGCTGTCAGGTCGCCGGGGGTCAGGTCGCGCAGTGCCAGCACGCCCATCGCGGCCGCGGCCCGCTCGCACGCGGCACGACGTTCGCGATACCCGCCGGTGGAGTGGGAGTGCTGCACGCCGGTGTCGACCACGAGGATCGTCAGGCCCGCGTCCACGAGCCCGAGCTCCACAGACTCCGTCTCCAGCGTGCGGCAGTCGAGGAACAGGGCCGCGCCGTCGCGGCCGAGCATCGACGCGAGCTGATCCATGATGCCCGTCGGCGCGCCGACGGCATCGTTCTCCGCCGTACGTCCGACCTGCGCGAGCGCGACGGGGTCGAGCCCGAGGCGCCAGAGGTCGTCGAGGGCGGTTGCCACAGCCCCCTCGATCGCGGCGCTCGACGAGAGACCGGCGCCGATCGGCACATCCGAGGCGATGGCGATATCGGCGCCGTGGGCGGGCGTGGCCCCGGTGACGCGCAGCAGCGCCCAGGCGACTCCGAGGGGGTACGCCGCCCACTCCGGGACCGCCTCGCGGGGCAACTCGCGCGGGAACTCGCCGGTGAGCGCGGACAGCGGGAGCGACGCCTGTCCGGGGGCGTCCGCGCTCACCACGCGCACGACATCGTCGGTACGCATGCCGACGGCGGCATATGTGCGCAGACCGATCGCGAACGGCATCACGAACCCGTCGTTGTAGTCGGTGTGCTCGCCGATGAGGTTCACGCGGCCGGGCGCGGAGAAGACCGCCTCCGGGTCGCGGCCGGTGAGCCCGGTGAACAGGGTGGCCGCGGCATCCCGTGCCATCACAGCGTCACGCTCGCAACCGCTGCCCGCAGGCGCTCGGCCGCCTGCTCGGGGGGCACCTCCAGCGACCACGCTCCCATGGCCGCCTCTGATCCTGCGACGAACTTGAGCCGATCGGCGGCGCGCCGAGGCGAGGTGATCTCCAGGCGCAGACACACCGTCTCGCGGCCGATGTGGACCGGCGCCTGATGCCAGGCCGCGATGTACGGGGTCGCCGTCTCATACAGCAGGTCGATGCCGCGCAGCAGCCGCAGGTACATCGGGGCGAGCTCGTCGCGCTCCTCCGGCGCGAGCGCGGCGAAGTCGGGTACGTGCCGGTGCGGAAGCAGGTGCACCTCCACCGGCCAGCGCGCCGCGAACGGGACGAACGCGCTCCACTGCACGCCGCGCAGCACGAGGCGCCCGGCATCCTGCTCGAACGCGAGGATGCGCGCGAACAGGTCGGGCCCGGCACGATCGATCGACGCCAGCAGGCGCCGCGTGCGCGGTGTGACGTACGGGTACGCGTAGATCTGGCCGTGCGGGTGGGGCAGGGTCACCCCGATGGCCTCGCCGCGGTTCTCGAACGGGAACACCTGCTCGACGCCGGGCAGCGCCGACAGCTCGGCCGTGCGGTCGGCCCACGCCTCGATGACCGTCCGGGCGCGGGTGACGGTCTGCGTGCCGAACGAGCCCTCGCGGTCGGGGCTGAAGCACACGACCTCGCAGCGGCCGACGGCCGTCCGGCTGCGGCCCACGCCGAGGTCGTCGAGGTCGTCGAGCCCGCGCGGAGGGTCGTCCGCGCCCGTGGCCAGGGCCGGCCCGAACGCTGGCGAGCGGTTCTCGAACACGGCGACGTCGTAGCGGCTGGGCACCTCGGACGGGTTGCCCGGCGCCTGCGGAGCGAGCGGGTCGAGGTCGGCGGCCGGCAGCACCACCCGGTTCTGGCGGTTCGCGGCGACGGTGATCCAGTCGCCGGTGAGCACGTCCTGCCGCATCGACGCCGTGACCGGCCTGGGGTCGAGCTCGCGCGCGTCGACCGCGCGATCGGGGCCGAGCGTCGTGTACGGATCGTCGTAGTAGATGAGCTCGCGGCCGTCGGCCAGACGTGTCGTGCGCTTGACCACGCCTGCGCCGAGCTCGACGGCCCCGGTGCTCACGAGGGAGCGCCCCGTCGCGCCTCCCAGCCGGAGCGCACCATCTCGTCGACCGTGTGCCGCATGCGCCAGTCGAGATCGCGGGCGGCGAGGTCGCCGGCGGCGACGATGCGATCGGGATCGCCGGGGCGGCGCGGCGCGATCTCGGGGGTGAAGGCGATGCCGGTCACGCGCGCCATGGCGCCCATGATCTGACGCACCGAGAGCCCGTCGCCCGAGCCGAGGTTGTAGGCCGGTTCGAGCGGGTCGCCGGCGGCGAGCCGCTGCGCGGCCACGACGTGCGCGGCGGCGATGTCGGCGACGTGCACGTAATCCCGCACGTTCGTGCCGTCGGGGGTGGCGTAGTCGTCCCCGTTGATGCACGGCGTGCGCCCGGCCA
>DASSYC010000189.1:0-8730 GCA_035703465.1 Microbacterium sp.
GTCATCGAGCCGAAGCGGACGGTGACGTTCTCGAAGCGCAGCTCGCTCACACGACCACCTGCACTCCGTTTGTCTGGGTGGTCGGGCTTGTCTGCGTGACCGCCTCGATGTCGCGCGCGGGTGCGGCCACCGGGTCGGGCAGGGGCTCGCCGGCGTGCCAGCACGCGACGCGGGCGCCGGGCGCGCTCGTCACGAGCTGCGGGTCCTGGACGCGGCAGTGCGCGTCGGCGAGCGGGCAGCGCACGGCGAACGCGCACCCGGCCGGCACCCGCGCCGGATCGACCGGCCGGCCGGGCACGGTGGCCAGCGGCGCATCCAGGTCGGTGTGCATATCGGGCACCGCCGCCAGCAGCGCACGCGTGTAGGGGTGCTGCGCCGCGGCCAGCTGCGCCACCGGGAGGTCTTCCACGATGCGTCCCGCGTACATCACGAGCACGCGGTCGCAGAGCTCTGCGATGACCGAGACGTCGTGGCTGATGAACAGGATCGCGACCTCGTCCTCGTCGCGGATCGCCTGCAGCAGGCTCAGCACCTGACGCTGCACCGTGACGTCGACGGCCGTCGTGGGCTCGTCGGCGATGATGAGCCTCGGGCTGCCCATGAGCCCCATGCCGATCATGGCGCGCTGGCGCATGCCGCCGGAGAACTCGTGCGGGTACTGCCGGGCCCGCTGCTCGGCATCGGGGATCCGCACCGCCGCCAGCCGGTCGACGGCCCGCTCGCGCGCCTCGCGCCGCGTCATCCCGTGGTGCTGCGTCGCCACCTCGGCCAGTTGGCCGCCCATGCGCTTGGCGGGGTTGAAGCTGGTCATCGGATCCTGGAAGACCATCGCCAGAGAGGTGCCCAGCAGCCGCCGGTGATCGCCGCCGTCGTGCAGGTCGGTGCCGAGGAACCGCAGGGTCTCGGCATCCACCCGTCCCGGATCCTCGATGAGCTGCGCGATCGCGAGAGCGGTCAGCGACTTGCCCGACCCGGACTCGCCGACGATGCCCACCACCTCGCCGCGCCGCAGCGTGAAGTCCACGCCCCGCACCGGCGTGATGGGGCCGGTGACGCCGGGGAACCTGACGTGCAGGTCGCGCACCGCGAGCACCTCGTCGGGGGCGGGAGGGGATGCCTCGGACACCTGCCGCCGCTGCAGGGCGGCCAGCTTCGACATGACGCCGACCGATCCGATGCCCAGCGACCGCGCCGCCGCCTCGCCCGTCAGATTGAACGCCAGCCCTGCGATGACGACGGCGATGCCGGGCGCCAGGGCGGCGAGCGGGTTGAGGTAGATGCCCGACAGGCCGTCCATCATCAGGCGGCCCCAGTCGTACTCGGGCGGCTGCACGCCCAGCCCCAGGAACGACAGGCCCGCGAACGAGAGCAGCGCGCCGCCCGCGCCGATCGTGGCGTTCACGATGAGCGGCTCGCCGATGTTGGGCAGCACGTGGCGGAACAGCACACGGACCCGGCCCACGCCCCCGATGCGGGCGGCCGAGACGAAGTCGCGCTCGGCGATGCCGGCGACGAGCGTCTGACACAGCCGCGCGAAGGTGGGGGCGCCGGCAAGGCCGATCGCCCACGTCGCACCGACCCAGCCGCTGCCGAAGATCACCGCGAAGAACAGGGCCAGCAGCAGCGCGGGGAAGGCGACGGCGATGCCCACGAACCAGGTGAAGGCCTTGCCCGCGCGGCCCAGCAGGAAGGGCGCCACGCCGAGGATGAGCCCCGCCGAGACGGCGACCAGCGTCGCCGCCAGCGCCAGCACGACGCTCAGCCGCGTGGCCACGAGGGTGCGCAGCAGCAGGTCGCGACCCAGCCCGTCGGTGCCGATGGGGTGCTCGAGCGAGGGTCCGGCGAGGATGTTGTCGGTGTCGACCGCGTCGGCCTGTGCACCCCAGAGGATCGGCGCGAAGATCGCGGTGAGCAGCACGAGCGCGAGCAGGCTGATCGCGGCGATGCCCAGCGGCGTGCGGAGGATGCGGCGCAGGGAGCGCATGTCAGTCCTCCGCCACGGTCGTACGCGGATCGAGGACGGCAAGCGCCGCGTCGACGATCGTGTTGATGATCAGCACGCCGGCCCCGTAGACGAGGATGGTGGCCTGCGCCATCGGGAAGTCCTTCAGCTGAATCGACGAGACGATGGTCGAGCCGAGGCCGGGCCAGGCGAACACGTTCTCGACGAGCACCGTGCCGACCACCAGCGCGCTCAGCAGCAGCCCCGCCAGCGTCAGCGTCGCCGTCACGGCGTTGGGCAGGGCATGGCTCAGGTAGATGCGCCATGCCGGCAGCCGCTTGGCCCGCGCCGTGCGCACGAAGTCGGTCTCGAGCACGGTCAGCATCTCGACGCGCACGATGCGCGCGAGCACCGCCGCGGGGCCCAGCGAGAGGGCGATGACAGGCAGGATGTACGACTCGGGTCCGCTGCGCCCGGCGATGGGAAGCCAGCCGAGCGAGACCCCGAACACGGCGACCAGCGCGACGCCCAGGAGGAAGTCCGGGATCGCCGAGACGAACACGCTCGTTCCGGCGAAGCCCAGCTCGAGCTTGCGGCCGCGTCCGCGTCGGGTGGCGACGGCCACGGCCACGCCGACGGGGATGGCGACGATGACCGCGAAGACGAAGGCGAGCACCGCCAGGCTCGCCGTGGCCGGCAGACGCTGCGCGATGGTCTCGGCCACCGGCAGACCGGACTGGATCGAGACGCCGAAGTCCCCCGTGAGCACGCCGCCGAGATAGTTCAGGTACTGGACGATGAGCGGATCGTTCAGTCCGAGCGACTCGCGCCGGGCTGCCACCAGCTCCGCCGAGGCGGTCGGTCCCAGCGCCGCGCGGACGGGATCTCCGGGGATGAGGTGGATCATCAGGAACGCGGCGGTGGCCAGCACCCACAGCGACACCACCAGCCGCCCCGCCCGCCGGGCGGTGAACCGCAGCCAGCGATGATCGCGGGCGCGGGTCACCTCCGTGACGGGCAGGGCGGCGGTGGTGGTCATGAGGACGTGTTCCTTCCCGCGCCGGACGTCTGCCCGGAGCGTGTTCGTGCGTGAAGCGTGCTCAGTCCGCGAGCATACGGATGCTCGTGGGCACGATCACTCCCACCCGCTCGAACTCGGCGCCGCTGCCGTACGTCTTGATGACGCTGTTCGCGAAGGCGACGACATCCGCGGCCGCGAAGAGCGCAGCCTCCGCCTCCTGCCAGGTGTCGCAGCCCTCCACGCCCGGGATCGCCATCGCCTCGGCGACCGCGGCATCGTAGTCGGCGTTCTGGATCCCCGCGAAGTTGGTGCCGTCCGGCGCCGCCGGACCCGAGACGAAGCCGACCACCTGGTCGGGGTTGTTCACGTTGAGCGGTACCCACGCGATGTCCCACGCGCCGGTGCCGAAGATCGCCTCGGTGAGGGCGGTCGAGTCGTTCTGCGCGGCGTCGACCTTCACGCCGATCGCCTCCCACTGCTGGACGGCGAGCTCCGCCGCCGAGGTGCCGCCGGTCCCGAGGGTGTTCGCGTACAGGAACGACAGCGACAGCTGCTGCCCGTCCTTGGCGCGGATGCCGTCGGCGCCCGCGACCCAGCCGGCGTCGTCGAGCAGGGCCTTCGCCGCCTCGACGTCGGTGCCGGGCGTGTTCCCGCTCACCGCGTCATACGTGCACGCCGACGGCGCGACGACGGTGAGGCGGGTGGCCGGGGCGCCGGCGCCGCTCGTGAGCACCTTCTGCAGCTCGGCGAGGTCGAGGGCCTGGGTGAGCGCCATCCGCACCGCCGGGTCCGAGGTCGCGTGCGTCTCGCCCTGGTTGTACCACTGCTCGCCGATCAGCACCTCCTCGCCGGCAGAGAACAGTCCTGCCGACTCGAGTCGCTGCGCGTCGGGACCCACGATCGTCGATGCGTTGACCTCGCCGGTGGTCAGCAGGTTCGCGGCGGTCGTCTCGTTCGGGATGATGCGGGCGATCACCGTCGCGGGCATGCCCTTCTCGGTGATGCTCGCACCGTTCGGACCCCACGAGTACCCCTCACGCGCCTCGTACGTGTAGTGGTCGTTGGGCACCGCCTCGGTGAGCACATACGGCCCCGTGCCCGACGTGCCCGCGGTGAGGATGCTGCGGTCGGCGAGCCCGGCATCGCAGACCATCGGCACATTGGCCAGGCCCTGGAGCACGAACGGCGCCGGCGCGGCGAGCGCGATGGTGAGCGTGCTGCCGTCGGCGGTCGTGGTCGCCCCCGGGGGGAAGAAGGAGCCAAGGAGCGGGCTCTGATTGGCAGGATCCGAGATCCAGTTGAGGTTGTCGGCAGCGGTGGCGGCGGTGAAGTCCGAGTCGTCCGAGCAGGTGATCCCGTCGTTGAGGGTGAGGGTGACGGTCTGCCCGTCGACACTCCACTCCGTCGCCAGCTGCGACCCGATCTCGCCGTCCAGATCGACCGACACGAGCGCGTCGTACGCGAACTGGCTCAGCTGGAACAGCGAGCTGACCGCCGACAGCTGCGGGTCGAGGGCGCCGGGGTCGGCCACCTCCGACAGGGTGAAGGTGGCGCCGTCGACGTATTCGCCATCGCCGGCGGTGGGCGCGGTGCTTCCTCCGCCGGCGCAGCCGGCGAGGACGAGGGCTGCGGTGGCGGTCGCAGCGACGGCGGCGGCCGGCCTCGTGAACATGTTCATGCTGATCTCTTCTCTGAGTGCGGGTGGGTGCTGCAGGGATGTCAGTCGACGCGGCCGAGGGCGCGGCCCGAGTGGATGTACTTGCTGCGGCCGGCGCCATCCTGACCGAGGAAGGAGTAGACGACATGCATCTCCTTCATCGCCGGTTCGCGCGCGATCAGGGAGTCCGGGCCGAACCCGATCAGTTCGAGGTGCTCCGGCTGCTGACCCAGCTCGAGCGCCAGGCCCTTCGGCGTGCTGTCGAGCCAGATGCGCCCGCCGTCGTCGACGCTGACGACCATGTCGAAGGTCGAGTTGGAGTATGACCCGACGAAGGGCACCGGGTCGACCGGGTGGGGCTCGGCGGGCGGTGTCGGGAACCCGTGCAGCTCGGCACCGCCGGCATCCCGCACGATCCTCTTGACGACATCGTCGAACAGCCCCATGACGTCGCCGCCGTTCGTCAGCAGCACGACGGCGAGGCCGGCGGCGGGGACGATGCGCAGGAAGGAGGACTGGCCGACGGTGCCGCCGTCGTGACCGATGATCGGCTGGTCGCCCTCGACGAAGATCTCCCAGCCGATGCCCCAGGCATCCCCCATGCCGGTGATGCGGGGCAGGTCGACCTGCTTGCGCTGCATGGCGGCGACGGATGCCTCCGACAGCACCTGCGTGCCGTCGGCGGCAGCACCGCCGTCGAGGTGCATCTTCGCGAAGGCGACGAGCTCGCGGGCGCGCATCGCCAGCATGGAGCCGGCCGGCTCATTCGATCGGACGAGGGCCCACAGGGGCGCCGGGGTCTCGATGCCGTCCTCGCCGGGGCCGACGTGTCCGACCGCGACGCGGTGCAGGATCGCCTCGTAGGCGCTCGGCGACACGTGCGTGAGCCCCAGCGGGACGGCGAGGTGCTCCATGAGCGCGTCCTCCCACGTCTTCTCCCGCAGCACCTCGATGAGCCTGCCCAGCACGCTGTAGCCGGCGTTGTTGTACGCGAACAGCTCGCCGGGCCGGAAGATCTGCGGCAGGTCGGCGAGTGAGGCGACGTACTTCTCGATGGCGTCGTCGCCGCGGCCCGTGTCGGTGAACACATCGCCCTCGAAGCCTGCCTGGTGGCTGAGCAGCTGCCGGGTCGTGATGACCGCGGCGGCCGACTCGTCCGCGATGCGGAACTCCGGCAGATAGTCGCGCAGCGGCCGGTCCAGATCGAGAAGACCGTCGTCGACGAGCTGCATCACCAGCGTCGCGGTCCACACCTTGGTGATCGACCCGATCTGGAACACGCTGTCGGGGGTCGCTTCGACCTTGGTCGCCGTGCTCAGCAGGCCGGCGGCGGCATCGACGACCTCGCCGTCCTTGAGGACGGCGACGGCGGCGCCGGGAACGCCGCGCTCGGCGACGAGACGGGCGAAGTCGGCGTCGAGAAATGCGGAGATGTCGGAGAGAGAGTCCATGACCTCACCCTAAGGACGCCGGCGTGCGGTGCTTTGGTCGGAGCGGATGAAGCGTTGCGGGGGCATTGGTGCGATTCAACCAACCGCGCGCAGAGCGTCGACCGCGAGCCGCGCAACCGCGCCGATCGCCCGATCCACGGCGGGCAGGCTGTCGTCGAGTGCCTGGGCACGCGTGAACACCGCCACGGCGAACGTGCGCCCGTCGGGGTGAATCACCGCGCCGACCTCGTTGCGCACGGCCGGGAGGGTGCCCGTCTTCGCCGCGATCCGCACGCCGTCGGGAAAGCCCGCCCGCATCCGGTGGGGCCACACCTGCTGCTCCATCGCGGCGCGAACGCGCGCGCACGCGTCGGGCGGGGCGGCCCGGTCCGACCCGATCGCGTCGATGAGGGCGGTCATCTCGCGCGGAGTGGACGAGGTCGTGCGCGCCGGGTCGAGCACCGACAGCGCCCACAGGCGCTCCTCGGGCTGACGCGCCAGCAGCGCGTCGATGTCGTCGGCGTCACGCGTCGCGCCCAGGTCGACGACGATGCTGGCGAAGAGGTCTTCACAGCAGCCGGCGATGCAGGTGCGGTGCAGCTCCAGGTCGTCGAGCACCGCGTCGACCGCCGGCTGGCCGATCCGGTGGAAGACGACATCGGTGGCGGCGTTGTCGCTGATGGTGAGCATGAGGTGCGCCAGGTCGCGCCAGGTCAGCACGGCGTCGTCGTGCAGTCCGGCCAGGCCGACGCCCCCGCGCCGATACCGAGCCGACACCGTCGTGCGCTCGGCCGGGTCCAGGCGGCCCTCCGCCACGGCGCGCTCGAATGCGACCGCGACCGGGATCTTGAACACCGAGGCCAGCACGACCGGGACATCCGCGTCCACGTCGATCTCAGCCCCGTCGCGCCCGAGTTCGCGGGCGTGCAGGAAGCCGGTGGCCCCGGCATCCCGGAACACCGCCCGGATGTCGTCGGCGACCGTCATGCGCCCGCCTCGTCGTCGACGCGCCGGAGCGTGCGGCCCTGCGTGCGCAGCCGCACGACGGCGCCGTCGCGGTCGCGATCGAACCGGCCGAACGCCGCCTGTGGCGCCTCCGGTCGCGCGACCTCGTCGGCAGCGCTGAACCCCAGCCGCAGCGGCGGCGGCAGCACCCGCTCCTCGTCGGCGGCCTGCTCGCTGAAGAAGAACGCCGCCCGGAGCATCCCGTCCTCCGCCGACAGTTCGATGCCCCAGGTGCCCGCATCGAAGCGCCCGCAGTACGGGGCGAGCGCCGCGTCGTCGCGCGGACGGATCGCCCGGGGCGGATCCGGCTCGCGGCCGAGGAGGGTGCGCAAGCACCAGTCGTCGACCGCGGCGCCGAGAGCGCCGCCCGCGCCCGAGTTCGCCAGCACTGTCACGCCCAGGCCCGCCTCGGGCACGAGGGTCATGGTCGAGCGCTGGATGCCGGCGATGTTGCCGCCGTGCGTGACCGCGGTCGTGCCGAACTGGTGCACGCGCAGCCACGGCAGCCCCACCTCGTCGAAGGGCACCGCACCGTCGGCGTGCCGGCGCTGCATGTCGACACGCACCTCGTCGGGCAGAGGCGCACGGCCTGCTGCCGTGCCGTCGAGGTGGAAGCGCAGGTACCGCGCCTGGTCGGCGATCGATGAGACGAGTCCGCCCTCCGGCAGCGCCGAGCGACCGAGACCCCACGTGTGCACGACCGCCGGCGAGCCGTCCGGCTGCGCCTCGTGGCCGACGACGTGAGGACGAGTGGCGACCTGCCAGGGCAGGAAGAAGCTGTCGGCCATGCCCAGCGGCTCGAGCACCCGGTGCCGCACGGCGATGTCGTAGTCGACGCCATCGAGCACCTCGACCAGGCGCCCGAGCAGGCGGAAGCCGGCGTTGCTGTACGAGAACGACGTGCCCGGCGCCGTGTGCTGGGGCAGGGTGCCGTACTCGGCGATGCTGCGAGCAAGCGCGTCGGCGGCCCAGTCGCTCTCGTCGTCGGGGATGTCGCCCTCGAAGCCGCCCGTGTGGGTGAGCAGGTGGCGCGGCGTGAGCGCGCGCTGCGCGCCAGGGTCGCTCAGCCGCAGCTCGGGCAGGAGGTCGGCGATGGGCGCATCGAGGTCCAGGCGCCCTTCGGCCACGAGCGAGAGCACGGCGGTCGCCGTCACCGTCTTGGTCGTCGACCCGATCATGAACAGCGTGTCGGCGGTGACGGGAGCGGGCGCATCGACGCTCGTGACACCGGTGGTGAACAGGTGCTCGCGTCCCTCGTGCACGACAGCGACCGCCGCACCGGGGATCGCCGCCTCAGCAGCTGTGCGGGCGATGAGCTCTTCAAGCTCGCCGCGATGCTGGTCCATTGCATACGCTCCGTATCTTCAGATCGCGAATGCCGCTTGATCATTGGCTTCCGATGTCGATACAGTCTGTATCGAGGAGGCCGCTTTGGCAAGAGATCCACGGGAAGTCACCCGCACCCGCATCCTGCAGGCGGCGCGGCGGCTGTTCCTCGCGCGCGGGTTCACCCGGGTCACGATCGAGGACGTCGCGGCCAAGGCCGGCTACACGCGAGGCGCCGTCTACTCGAACTTCGCCGGCAAGGGCGAGCTCTTCCTGGCGCTGGTCGAGGAGCGCTTCGAGGCGCAGCACGCCGGCGTCGCCGAGGATCTGCCGCGCGCAGCGACGCCGG
>DASSYC010000215.1:0-9984 GCA_035703465.1 Microbacterium sp.
CACCGAGCCGGACTCTGTCGCACCCACGTCGATGCGACCGGTCGGCGGGTCGAGGGTGAGCGAGCTGGGTGCGAGGATCGTCCAGTCCAGGCCGCTCGCGCGCAGGTGGATGTCGGCGGCGGCCTTCGCCTCGGCGTAGGCGAAGAACGAGTTCTCCGGAGCGACGCCGTGGTCTGCCCGCGCGCCGAAGTACGAGACCATCACGTACCGGTTGACGTCCGCGTCAGCTGCGGCATCCATCGACCGGATCGCCGCGTCCCGGTCCACGGCATAGGTGCGCGACGGATCGCCGCCCCCCGCACCCGCGGACCAGACGACCGCGTCGTTGCCGGCGATGATGTTCGTGAGCTGCTCGACATCGAGCTGCTCGACGTCGGCGACCAGCGGCGCGGCGCCGGTGGCCGCGACATCCGTCTCATGCTCCGGATTGCGGATGACCGACGTGACCGTGTCGCCGCGCTCGACCAGCAGGGGCGCGAGCAGGAGCGCGATCTTGCCGTGCCCGCCGATGATGAGAATGCGTGCCATGGGATGCTCCTTTTCTTGCCGAGCCCGCGTCGCACCCGACTTACGCGTCGGGATCGCCGAAGTCCTGGGGGTCGATGTCGTCGAGGAAGCGCTTGAACTCGTCGAGCCGGGCCGACACATCCTCTTCAGGGAGGAAGTCGGGCACACCGGCATCGGCCATCACCTCGTCGGCGACCCAGATCGGCGCCGCCGCGCGCGAGGCGAGCGCGATCGCATCGGAGGGCCGCGCATCGATGATCTGCTCGCCGTCAGCGGTCGTCAGGGTCACCTCGGCGTAGAACGTGCCGTCGTCGATGCGGGCCACCGCCACGCGGGCGACGTCGGCGCCGGTCGCCTCCAGCAGCCGCCGCATCAGGTCATGCGCGAGCGGGCGGGGCACATCGGCGCCCTCGACCGCGATGAGGATCGCCGTCGCTTCCATCTGGCCGATCCAGATCGGCAGCACCCGGCCCTCGCCGGGCAGCTCCTCGATCGGCTTGAGCAGCAGCACGTGCTGACCCGAGGCATCCAGCGCCACTCCCGCCACACGCACCTGAAGCATCCGAGCCCTCCTCCTGCCATCGTAGGCATGGATGCTGCGCGCTCGCGCCCCGGTTCTCCCGGGGATCTGGGGCGCGATCGCTCCCTCGGGGCGCACGAACCGCGCCCCAAGGGACGAAATGCGCCCCGAACCCGGGGGTGGCGGCGCCGCGCGGCGTCAGCGGGTGCGGCGCGCGCGGGCGATGAGGGCGGCGACGAGCCGCCACCCCACCAGGGAGGCAAGCAGCACGAGGGACGCCACGGCCACGAACGCCGGCTGGACCCCCTGCCCGCTCGCCCACCGCAGCAGCATGCCGCCCGCAACGGTGATCGCCCACACCGGGAGACCCGTGCGCACCGGCGCCATCGGCGCCCGCCAGGCCAGGCTCACCGCCCAGCCCACGATGAGGGCGAGCAGGAACGGCCAGGCCGTGGTCCACAGCCCGGTCAGCACGTCCTCGTCATGGCTGGCCCGTCCGGTCGCGGCGAAGGCGACCACGAGCACGGCGTCCAGCAGGAACGCGATGATCAGCGGCTTCGCCGCGTAGGCGCGCTCGGAGTCGACGACGTCGTGCGGGCCGGTCACGCCCCGGCGAGCTCCGCCATCGTCTCGAGCGTGACGTCCAGGCGCTCGGGCAGCACGACCGGGTGGGTGCCGGCCATGTGCTCGATGACGCGCACCACCTGGGTGCTGTAGCCGAACTCGTTGTCGTACCAGACGTAGACCACCACGTTGTCGTCGTCGGCGATCGTGGCCAGACCGTCGACGATGCCGGCGCGGTGCGAGCCCACGAAGTCGGTGGAGACGACCTCGGGCGACTCGATGTAGTCGACCTGCTGGCGCAGCTTCGAGTGCAGCGACACCGCGCGCAGGTAGCTGTTGAGCTCTTCGCGCGGCGCCGAGCGGTCGAGCGTGAGGTTCAGGATCGCGAGCGACACGTTCGGGGTGGGCACCCGGATGGCGCTGCCGGTGAGCTTGCCCGCCAGCTGCGGGAGCGCTTTGGCGACGGCCTTGGCGGCACCGGTCTCGGTGATGACCATGTTCAGCGCGGCGGAGCGGCCGCGGCGGCTGCCCTTGTGGAAGTTGTCGATGAGGTTCTGGTCGTTGGTGTACGAGTGCACGGTCTCGACGTGGCCGCGCACGACGCCGTAGGCCTCGTCGATCGCCGCGAGCACCGGGGTGATCGCGTTGGTGGTGCACGAGGCGGCCGACAGGACGCGGTCGGAGTCGGTGATGTCGGCCTGGTTTATGCCGAACACGATGTTCTTGACGTCGCCCTTGCCGGGCGCGGTCAGCAGCACGCGCGAGACGCCCTTCGCCTTCAGGTGCTGCTCGAGGCCCCCGCGGTCGCGCCAGCGGCCCGTGTTGTCGACGACGATCGCGTCGTGAATGCCGTAGGCGGTGTAGTCGACGGTCGACGGGTCGTTCGAGTAGATCACCTGGATGAGCGTGCCGTTGGCGAGGATCGTGCTGTTCTCCTCGTCGACGGTGATCGTGCCGGCGAAGGGGCCGTGCACCGAGTCGCGGCGCAGGAGGCTGGCCCGCTTGGTGAGGTCGTCCTCGCTGTTCTTGCGCACCACGATCGCGCGCAGGCGCAGTCCGGCGTCGCTGCCGGCGTGGCCCACGAGCAGACGGGCGAGGAGGCGCCCGATGCGGCCGAAGCCGTACAGCACGACATCCTTCGGGACCGCCGGCGTCTCGTCACCGACGAGGATCTCGACGAGCTCGCCGCGCAGGAAGTCGACGAGCTCGGCGTCGCCGCCGCGCTCGACGTGGGCCTGGTGGAGGCGGGCGATGTCGAGGGACGCCGGACCGGGCTTGAGCTCGAGGAGGGCCTCGAGCACGCGGGTCGACGCGTCCAGCGACAGCTCGTCGGCGCCGGCCTGGCGGGCGAACTTGTGCGCCTTGAGCAGGTCGATCGAGGAGAGCCCGATGAGCCGGCGGCCGTGGATCGAGGTCACCACCCCGTGGTTGCGGTAGAGACCGCCCACGAGCGGGATCATGCGCTCGGCCTGCTCCTCACGGGCGATCCAGTTGCGGCGGTGGGCGTCGACCGGGCTGTTCATGTGGGGTGCTCCTTCGCAGCCGGCGGGATTCCACCGGGCGCATATGACAGCCGCGCGCGGATCGGCGCACGGGAGTGAGTCTCGGGGGTCACGTCCATTCTACGATGGAGGGCATGCCGCAGAGCCCCGTCGATTCCCACTCCGTGGTGGCGGAGGCCCTCGCGATCGCACCCGTGATCGACGGGCACAACGATCTGGCCTGGCGGGCCCGCGAGGACGCGATCGCCCCGTACAGCGTCGAAGGGCTCGGGGATGAGCCGCACGGCAGGTTCGACACCGACATCGCGCGCCTGCGCGCCGGTGGGGTGGGCGGCCAGTTCTGGTCGGTGTACACGCCCATCGAGCTGACCGGCGGCGACGCCGTGCAGTACACCCTCGAGCAGATCGAATTCGTGCACCGCCTCGTCGCCCGCTATCCGGACGACCTCGCCCTCGCGCGCACCGGCGACGAGGTGCGCGCAGCGATCCGCGAGGGCCGGATCGCCTCGCTCCTGGGCGCCGAAGGCGGCCACAGCATCGGCGAGTCCCTCGCCGTCCTGCGCGAGTTCGCGCGCCTGGGCGTGCGCTACCTGACCCTCACCCACAATGCGAACACTCCCTGGGCCGACTCCGCCACCGACGCACGCGTTCACGGGGGACTCACCGAGTTCGGGCGTGAGATCGTCCGCGAGATGAACCGCGTCGGCATGCTCGTCGACCTCTCGCACGTCTCGGCCGACACCATGCGCGATGCCCTGGACACCACCGCCAGCCCGGTGATCTTCAGCCACTCGTCCTGCCGAGCGGAGTGCGCGCACCCGCGCAACGTGCCCGACGAGATCCTGCGGCGGCTGCCCGCCAACGGCGGCGTGGTCATGATCGCGTTCCCGCCGCCGTTCCTGCGCGACGACTACGTGACGTGGTTCACCGGCGACCGCAGCGATCCGAAACCCGCGGTGACCGTCGACGACGTCGTCCGGCACATCGAGCACGCCCGCGCCGTGGCGGGCATCGACCACATCGGGCTGGGCGGCGACTACGACGGGTTCGACGACTGGCCGGATGAGATGGCGGATGTCACGAGCTACCCGCGCGTGCTGACCGCCCTGGCCGATCGGGGCTGGAGTGCGCACGAGATCGCCCGTCTCACCGGCGGCAACATCCTGCGCGTGCTCGACGAGACCTGACTCAGAGCCGCGCCACGGCCGCCTCGTCGACGACGCGATCGGCCCGGCTGTAGACGTTCATGCTCTGTCCGCGAAGGAAGCCCACGAGGGTCAGGCCGGAGGAGTCGGCCAGCTCGACCGCGAGCGACGACGGCGCCGACACGGCGGCGAGGATCGGGATGCCGGCCATCACCGCCTTCTGCACGAGCTCGAAGCTCGCCCGGCCCGAGACCTGCAGCACCGTTGCGCGCAGGGGCAGCTGGTGGTTCAGCGCCGCCCAGCCGATGACCTTGTCCACCGCGTTGTGCCGACCGACGTCTTCGCGCAGGACCAGCAGCTCGCCGGTGGCCGCATCGAACAGCGCGGCGGCGTGCAGGCCGCCGGTCTTGTCGAACGCGGTCTGCTGGGCGCGCAGCTGCTCGGGCAGCCGGGTGAGCGCGACGACGCTGACGCTGCTCTCGTCGGCGGACACGTCGTACGACGAGACCGTCTCGACGGCGTCGATGGACGCTTTGCCGCACACGCCGCACGAGCTCGTCGTGTAGAAGCTGCGGTTGGCCACGGGCGCGGGAACGCCCGGTGCGAGTGTGACATCGAGCACGTTGTACGTGTTGTCGGCGCCGCCGGATCCGGGGCCGCCGCAGTGGATCGCCGAGCTGAAGTCCTCGCCGCGCACGATGACGCCCTCGGACACCAGGAAACCGGCGGCGAGTTCGACGTCGCTGCCGGGAGTGCGCATGGTCACCGCCAGCGGCACGCCGCCGACGCGGATCTCGAGGGGCTCCTCCACCGCGAGGGTGTCCGCGCGGCGGTCCGCGCCGGAACCCACCGCGATCCTGACGACGGGACGCCGGGTGGTGATCCTGCCCATGGCTATCCGCCGATCGCATTCATCCCGCGCGCCGGCTGGAGGAAGGACGGGTCATTGATCGCGTGCCCGGGGAGCTTGCGGTGCACGCACGAGCGCAGCATCCCCTCGATCCCCGCGTCCATCTCGTCATCTGCGCTCCCGCGCAGGATCGGCATCAGATCGAATTCCGTCGTCGAGAAGAGACAGTTGCGCAGCTGTCCGTCCGCGGTCAGGCGCAGACGGTCGCAGTCGCCGCAGAACGGCGCGGTCACCGATGCGATCACCCCCACTGTCGCGGGGCCCCCGGACGGCTTGACAACACCGTCGAGCACGAATCGCTCGGCGGGCGCGCCGCCGCGGCCCGGCAGCGGCGTGAGCTCCCACCGGCGGGACAGGATGTCCAGGATCTCCTCCCGGGTCACCATGTTCTCGCGGCTCCAGGTGTGGCCGGCATCCAGCGGCATCTGCTCGATGAAGCGCAGCTCGGCGTCGTGATCGAGGGCGAACGCCACGAGGTCGGCCAGCTCGTCCTCGTTGACGCCGCGCATCGCGACCGTGTTGAGCTTGAGCGGGCGCAGGTCGGAGGCCGCCGCGGCCGCGATGCCGGCCAGCACGTCATCGAACCGGTCACGCCGGGTCAGCTCGCGGAACCGATCGCGCTGGAGCGTGTCGATCGAGATGTTGAGGCGCTTGAGCCCGGCGTCGATCATCCCCGGCAGGAAGTCCGGAAGACGGATGCCGTTGGTGGTCATGGCGAGCTCGACCGGGCCGTCCGGGCCCTCGATCACCGCCAGACGGCGCACCACCTCGACGATGTCGGGGCGCAGCAGCGGCTCGCCGCCGGTGAGCCGGAAGGTGGAGATGCCGAGCGAGGCCGCCACCCGCGCGACGCGCTCGATCTCGTCCAGGCTGAGGATGCTCGCCCGTGCCAGCCACTCGTTGCCCTGCTCGGGCATGCAGTACGTGCACCGCAGCGAACAGCGGTCGGTCAGCGAGATGCGCAGATCGCGATGCACCCGGCTGTAGGTGTCGATGAGCGGGCCGGACGTCGGGACGTCCTCCTCACGCGGCAGTTCGGGCCGCCGCGTGGCGAGCATGACGGGAACTGCGACCATGCCTCCGAGGCTACCCCGCGCACGTCCGCCTCGGGTCTGAGGATGCAAGAACCGCACTTCTTTCAGAAGGGGGCGGAATCGCACACGTTTACGCTCCGAATGCCGGAAAGACGGGTCGCCGATGGCCAAGAGTGGAAGCATACCTGGAGGTTTCGACCTCCGAGAGCGAAGGACAGTTCATGCGAAACCACGACACCCACGACAGCGACGCGTTCGACTTCCTGCACGTCCCGGTCTGGTACGACCGGCACCCCTCGCAGGCCGAGGGCGAGGATCACTGACCGATCCGCACCAGCCGCACGTCGGCAGGGCGGACCCGGAGCTGCACCGGCGCCCCAGCGGTCAGGCCCAGCGCCGCGACCGCGTCGGCGGGCACATCGACGGCGACCGCCGGGTCGGCGGTGTGCACACGCGCCCCCGCGGGGGTCTGCTCCAGTCGCACGACGCGTGCGAGCCATGACCCCGCCTCAGGTTCGGCGGTCAGCCGCAGGGCGTCGGTCCACGTGTCGCCGACAGCCCGGCGCAGCTCTACCGACCCGGGTCGCACGAGCGCTGCCACGGCGATGCCGTCGCGGGACGCCGCGGCCCGCGACGCCGGGTCGGCGGCGGTGAGCTGCAGCGCGGAGTCGTCTGCGGACAGGGTCCATGCGCCGTTCGCGGCGACTCCGACGAGCCGGTTGGTGCCGGCGACGGCCGCGGCGAAGCGGGTCGCCGGCAGTGACAGCACGTCGGCGACACTGCCCTCCTGAGTGACGGCGCCGTCTTCGATGACGACGATCCGCTGCGCCAGCGCTGCGGCGTCGACCGCGTTGTGCGTCACGATGAGCGAGGTGGAGCGCGTCGCGTCGAGCTGTTCGCGCAGCAGCGCGCGCAGATCGCCGGCGGTCTCCGGATCCAGTGCGGTGAACGGCTCGTCGAGCAGCAGCAGTCGCGGCGACACAGCGAGGGCCCGGGCCAGCGCGACCCGCTGCTGCTGACCGCCCGACAGCTGGGAGGGGTGCTGTCCGCCGAGGCCCGGAAGGCCGACCCGCCACATCCACTCGTCCGCGTCACGGCGGGCCACCTCATGCCCGACGCCGCGGGCGCGCGGTCCGAAGGCGACGTTCTCGCGGGCGCTCATATGTGGGAACAGCCGCGGCTCCTGCCCGAGCAGCACGATGTTGCGGTCGGCGGGCGCGACGTGGCGGCGCGGCCGCGCCGACGCCAGCTCGTCGCCGTCGAGCCGGATGACGCCGTCGTCGAGCCGCACGGTCCCGGCGATCGCGTGCAGCAGCGTCGACTTGCCGGCACCGCTCGGCCCCATCACCGCCACGGTCTCGCCCGGCTCTGCGCCAAGACGCGCATCGAGGCGGAAGTTCGCGCGGCCGGCCACGACGATGTGCGCGTCCAGTGCGCCGCCGGTCATCGGGGCGCTCCAGGCCGCCATGCGCGCACGAGCAGCAGCACCGCGATCGCGGCGACCAGCAGCAGCAGCGACAGCGCCACTGCCGTGCCCTGGTCGACGCCCGAGCCGTTGAACGCGGTGTAGATCGCCAGCGGCATCGTCTGCGTCACGCCGGGGGCGTTGCCTGCGAACAGCGCCGTCGCGCCGAACTCGCCGATCGCGCGGGCGAAGCAGAGGATCACCCCGGCGATCAGGCCCGGCAGCGCGAGCGGCAGCGTAACCCGGCGCAGGATCGTCCAGCGGCGCGCGCCGAGGGTCGCAGCCGTGCGCTCGTACTCGACGCCCGCGGTGCGCATGGCCCCCTCGAGCGCGAGCACCAGGAACGGCAGCGCGACGAAGATCTGCGCGAGGACGACGGCGGGTGTGGTGAACGGGATGCGCAGCCCCCACCACTGGTCAAGGAGGGACCCGAGCGGTCCGCTGCGACCGAACAGGAACAGCAGTGCGACGCCGCCGACCATCGGCGGCAGCACCAGCGGAATCGTGACGAGCGCCCGCAGCACGGCCGAGGCGCGCGCACCCGACCGCGCGATCACCAGCGCGAGCGGAACGCCGAGCACGACGCAGCACAGCGTGGCGATCAGCCCGGTGCCCAGCGACAGCCCGAGGGCGCTGAGCGCCGCGGGCGAGGTGATGTCCGACCACAGGGTCGTCCAGTCGACGCGCCCGATCAGGGCGAGCAGCGGCAGCACGAGCAGCGCGATCCCCAGAACGGCCGGCAGCGCGAGGATGGGCGGCACGAAGCCGCCGACCTCCCGTGACCTCACGCCATCCCCCCGGTCACGGCGTGCCGAACCCGTTGGCCTTCAGCACGGCCTGTCCCTGCGGTCCGAGAACGAAGTCGACGAACGCCTGCGCGACCTCGGGGTTCGGGGCATCCCGCAGCGCGACGATCGGGTACCGGTTGACGACGGCGTCGGCTCCCTCCGGTTCGAAGCTCTCCACCTCGGCATCGCCGATCACGTCCGTGGCGTAGACCAGTCCCGCGTCGGCGATGTCGCCGGCCACCTTCGTCAGCACCGCTGTCACGTTCTGCTCGTAGCTGGCGGCCGTGACGCTGACGTGCTGATCGGCGAGGAGGGCACGCGAGGCGTCGCCGCACGGCACCTCGGCCGCGCACAGCACCACGGTGAGATCGGGATCGGCCAGGGCGGCGAGGGTCGTGACACCGCCCGGGTTCCCGACCGGAACCACCACGACGAGCGTGTTGGTGGCGAACAGCTGCGGATCGGCGGCCAGGCCGGCATCCACCGCCTTGGCCATGTTCGCCTCGTTGGCGGACGCGAACACGTCCGCGGGCGCGCCCTCGACGATCTGGGTGGCCAGCGTGCTCGAGCCGTCGTAGACGATCGGCACGACCTCGACGCCGGGGTTGTCGTCCGCGAAGGCCTGCGCGAGCTCGTCGAAGGAGGCCTTCAGCGAGGCTGCTGCGAAGACCCGCAGCTCCCCGCTGAGTCCCATCTCGGCGGGGGTGCTGGTCTCGCCTGCCCCGGGACCCGGCCCCGAGGCGCACCCGGCGAGGGCGAGAGAGAGGGATGCCGCAGCCGCAGCCGCGACGAAGGATCGGCGTCCTCTCATTCCTTCAGCCCCTTGGGCGTCTCGATGATGACGGTGGTCGCTTTCACGACGGCGACGGCGAGCGAGCCGGGTTCCAGCGCGAGGTCGCGCACGGCCTCGGCGGACATGAGGGACACGACGCGGTGCGGGCCGGCCTGGATGTCGACCTGCCCCATCACCCCGTCCACCTGCACCCGGGTGACCAGGCCCACGAAGCGGTTGCGCGCGCTGGAGAGCAGATCCACCGGGTCGCCGGGGACGTGCGCCAGCTCGACGGCGCGTGCCGCCAGGGCGGCGCCGTCGATCTCCACCGGGCTCGCGTCGGTCACCGGAAGCGCACCCTGATCGATCCAGCGACGGACGGTGTCGTCGCTGACACCGAGGAGCCGGGCCGCTTCGGCGATCTTGTAGCTGGCCATAGGATTCAGCTTATCCGCATCTGCGGATCACTTGCCCTGTATATTCCGCAGTTGAGAGTCCTGGTTCGAGTTTTTCTCGAATGTTCTTTCACGTTTGCTCTTGAATACTCGTACGCATCTGCTAAGCTGGATGTGTACCCAACGTCGCGCCACATGCAACTGAGCTGCGCAGCCGCCCGAAGTCGGACTCACAGGATGAGCCGCACAACCCCTCCCTTCTGAGGACTTGTTGTGGCAGATGCGTTCGGGGACGACGACCCCTTCACGTGGCGCGAGTTGAGCACGCTCGTCGATGATGTCCAGGCGGCTCGGGCCGCGGTGGCGGCGGCGCAGTCGCGGG
>DASSYC010000244.1:0-8557 GCA_035703465.1 Microbacterium sp.
CGCCGTGCTCGGCGACGGGCCCGAGGCGCTCTCGCTCGCGCCGGGCACCGTCCCGCCCTCGAGCGTGGTGCTGGCCGGAACCCGCGCGTTCGATCCGGCCGAGGCGTCGCGAGCCGCGGACCTCGCCGCGACGGTGACCGCCGATCAGCTCGCCGACCCGGCGACGCTGGCCGAGGCGGTGGAGGCCACCGGCGCGAGCGCGGTGTTCGTGCACATCGACCTCGACGTCCTGGACCCCGCGGCGCTCGGCGGGGTGATCGAGCCCGTTCCCTTCGGCATCGACGTCCCGCAGCTGGTGGCCGCGCTGCAGCGGCTGCGCAGCGCCACCCCGCTGGCCGGTGCCGCCATCACCGGATTCGCGCCCGCGAGTCCGGCCGCGGCCGTCGACGACCTCGGCGCGATCCTGCGCGTGGTCGGAGCCCTGGTGTGACACGGCGCGACAGGTTCATCCCGGCGATCCTGCTGGACTCGCCGATCAGCCTGGTCGGCTACTGGTACGGGTGCGCGGTCGGCTGGGTCTGGGGTTCGCTGTGGAGCACCGGGCGCGTCGAGCGCTCGCACGGGCTGTGGATCTTCCGCGGGATGCCCAGACGGCTGTTCCCCCGCGGCGGCGTCTGCGTCGGAGGCTGCTTCCTCACCGGCGACGATCCGTTCGACGACCGCGTGCTCGCGCACGAGGCGGTGCACAAGGCGCAGTGGCGGCGCTATGGATTCCTCATGCCGCTGCTGTACCTGCTGGCCGGCCGTGATCCGCTGCGCAACCGCTTCGAGATCGAGGCGGGTCTGGAGGATGGGCGCTATCTGCCGCGTCGTCCGGTCAGTGGGCGGTGAGCAGCCCGAAGCGCTCAGGTGCCTGGATCCGCGCGACGGGGATGTGCAGGACCTCGGTGAGGTGCTCGGCGATGTCGGCGGTGCCGAGGTAGCCGCCGAGCAGGTGGATGCGGGTTCCGTCTGCGCAGCCCGACTCGTCGCACAGCATCTCATCGGCCCAGGCGCTCACCGCGCGGGTCAGCGCGGCTCCCGGCGTGCAGCACCGGCCCGTGCCGGGATCGCCGGTGCGCGCGGAGCGGTCGAGCCAGGTGACCACCATGCGCGCGGGGACATCGATATCGGCGATCCACGACGCATCCGGGACCTCCACGAACACGCGTCCGGTCGAACACAGCGGGAGCGTCGTCAGCAGCGTCTCCAGTTCGACCAGCGACGATTCGTCGGCGGTGATCAGGTGCTGCACGCGGCTGTGGCCGGAACGCCGGCAGGCATGCGCGTTGTGCTCCGTGGGATCCATGACGCGAAACAGTATACCGGCCAGGGAAGGGTTGCCTTACCTTCTCCCACTGACCGACAGACTCACTCCGTGAGCACGCTGCGCAGTTCCGCCAGCTCGTCGTCGGACAGGCCGTGCGCGCGCAGGTAGTCGGCGGCCGAGCCGTAGCGCGCGTCCAGCCCTGTCAGCAGCGCCGTCATCACCGGCGCGGGCGATCGGGTGGCGAGATCCTCCAGATGCACGGCCTCCGGGTGCCGTGCACGCAGGTGCGCGATGATCGCCTGATTGCGTCGCCGGGGCAGGAGAGACTCGGTGCGCGCGTAGTCGGCGACCACGGCGTCCACATCCACGCCGGCTGCCGCCAGGGTCACCGCGACGCTCACGCCTGTGCGGTCCTTCCCGACCGTGCAGTGCACGACCACCGGGTGGTCTTCGACGATGCCGCGCACGACCTGCACGATCGCGGCCGCCGACTCGTCGATGATCCCCGCGTACATCTCGTCGAGGCTGCGGTCCTCGTCGAAGAAGGATGCCACCGAGCCGAGGAACAGGGGCACCCGCGTGATCTGCAGCCCGAGCCCGTCGGTCCGGCTGGGCGCCCGGGCGACCTCGTCGTCCGCGCGCAGGTCGATGATCCGTCGCACCCCGAGTGTGCGCAGCGCCTCCACTCCCCCCGGCTCCAGCCCGGCGAGGCTGCCCGAGCGGAACAGCACGCCGCTGCGGGTTCGCGCAGAGCCCGCGGGCAGGCCGCCGACATCACGGAAATTGACGGCCCCGGCCAGGACGGGGGCCGATTCGCCGGCCATCATCCCTGCTGCGCCGCCTTCCGCGGCGGGACGGGGTAGCGACCGGCGATCGCGATGCGGTTGAACGCGTTGATCGAGACGAGCAGCCAGCTCAGCGCCACATACTCCTGCTCGCTCAGGATGCCCCCGACGTGGTCGTACACCTCGTCGGGGATGCCGTCCTCGTGGATGAAGGTGAACGCCTCGGCCAGCTCCAGGGCGGCGCGCTCGCGCTCGTCGAAGACCCCGGAATCGCGCCAGGTCGCCAGCTGCCCGATGACGTCGGCATCCAGCCCCGCCGCCACAGCGCGGTCGACGTGTATGCGCACACAGTAGGCGCAGCCGTTGAGCTGCGAAGCGTGGACGAGCACGAGCTCCTTCAGACGCGCGTCGATGCCCGCCTGCTCTGCGATCTCCCCGGCCGTCTTGGAGAACGCGTCCAGTGCGTCGAACGCGGGGCGCGCGGCGCGGGAGAGGTGCACACGTCGTTCGGCAGGCATGTCTCCAGGCTAGGGCGGATTCGCGCGCCACGACCAATCCCGCGACAATGGGCGACGTGAGCGAACCCGCGGACGAGTTCTCCTTCCTTTCCGACCAGGCCGCGGAGGCGGGGCTGGACGTCCCGATCCCGCACGGCGAGCGGCTGAGCCTCGAGCTCGCCGACGGCCGCACGCTCAGCGCCCTGCGCTACGGCGGCGGCGCGCCCGTGGTGACCTTCCTGCACGGCGCCGGCCTGAACGCGCACACCTGGGACACGACCATCCTGGCGCTGGGGCTGCCCGCACTCGCTCTGGACCTGCCCGGCCATGGCGACTCCTCGTGGCGCGATGACATGGCCTACGTCGCCCGCTCCCTGGCCCCGGATGCCGCGGCGGGCATGGACGCCTGGACCGACCGTCCGCAGCTGCTGGTCGGCCATTCCCTGGGCGGTCTCACCGCCGCCGCGCTCGCGGCGAGCCGGCCCGACCTGGTGCACGAGCTCGTGGTCATCGACATCACACCCGGCATCGATCCGGACGGCGGCGCAGCACAGCTGCGCGAGTTCTTCGCCGGGCCCACGGACTGGGCGAGCCGCGAGGAGCTCGTCGAGCGCGCGCTCGCGTTCGGCCTCGGCGGCTCGCCGGCGGCCGCGGCCCGAGGGGTGCACTTCAACTCCCGGGTCCGCCCGGACGGGCGCGTCGAGTGGAAGCACCACTTCGCCCGCCTCGCGAACACCATGGCCTCGAATCCGGCGGCGGCCGAGGCGATGGATGCCGCGCAGGACGCGATGCGGGCCGTCCTCGCCGACACCGGGTGGGACGACTTCGCGCAGACGCGCGCGCCTATCACGCTGCTGCGGGGCGACCGCGGCTATGTGACCGCCGCCGAGGCCGCCGATTTCGTCGCACGGGTGCCCCAGGCATCCGTCGTCACCGTCCCCGCCGGCCACAACATCCAGGAGGAGCTTCCCGTCGACCTCGGACGGCTCCTTGCCGCAGCCGCGTCGGAGTGACTCTAGGCTGGTGTATCTCCCCTTGAGAGTGAGGATCCCCATGCGCCGATCTGGACGGCTTCGTCTCGCCCTGACCGCGTCGGCCGTCGTGGCCTCGGCTGCGCTGGTGCTGACCGCATGCACGGGTGAGACCGCCGCGCCGCCGACGTCGACCGGCGCGCCGGATGCGAACGCGTCGGTGTCGATCCGGCTGGTGCTCGAGCCGGGGAACCTGGACATCCGCACCACCGCGGGCGCCGCACTGGATCAGATCCTCGTCGACAACATCTATCAGGGGCTGGTCTCACGCACCCCCGAGCAGGAGATCGTCCCGGCCCTCGCGTCGGACTGGACGATCTCCCCGGACGGTCTGACCTACACGTTCACCGTGCACGACGGGGTCACCTTCCACGACGGGTCCCCGCTGACCGTGGAGGACGTGGTGTGGTCGCTGCAGACCCACAAGTCGGACGCGACCTGGGCGGACTCGGCCCGCCTGGCCCGGGTCGCCTCGGTCGCCGCGGACGGGCAGGACGTGGTGATCACGCTGTCCGAGCCGGACTCGTCGCTGCTGTGGAACCTGACCGGGCGTGCCGGGCTGATCTTCAAGAAGGACGACACGATCGACTACAAGACCGCCGCCAACGGCACCGGCCCGTTCATCCTGGACAGCTGGAAGCAGGGCGATTCGATCACCTTCGGCCGGTACGACGACTACTGGGGCGACAAGGCGAAGATCGCCCAGGTGATCTTCGACTACGTGCCCGACAGCCAGGCCGCCCTCACCGGGGCGCTGGCCGGCGAGTTCGACGTGCTCACCGGGTTCGACGCGACCCTGAAGGACCAGATCGAGGCGAACGGCGACTTCGCCCTGGTGCTCGGGAAGGCCACCGACAAGTGGGTGCTCGCGATGAACTCGACCACCGGCCCGCTCGCGAAGAAGGAGGTGCGGCAGGCGATCCGGCAGGCGATCGATCATGACGCGCTCATCGAGGCCGCCGGATCCGGGCTGCCGCTGTACGGGCCGATCCCGCCGCTGGACCCCGGCTATGAGGACCTCTCCGACGTGGCCCCCTACGACCCCGACGCCGCGACGAAGCTGCTCGCCGATGCCGGCGCCGACGGCACAACCCTGACCCTCACCGTCTACAACGGGTACCCGACCATCTTCGCGCAGCTGCTGGTCTCCGACCTCGACAAGATCGGCATCACCCTCAAGGTCGAGCAGGTCGACTTCCCCACCTGGATCAACGACGTCTACGTCAACCACGACTACCAGCTCAGCCTCGTCGACCACGCCGAGGCCCGCGACTTCGAGAACTGGGCCAACCCCGACTACTACTTCACCTACGACAATCCCGAGGTCCAGCGGCTCTTCCAGCAGTCCCTGTCCGCCCTGGACGAATCCGCCGCCGCCGACTACCTGCGCCAGGCCGCCCGCATCGTCTCCGAGGACATGGCCGCCGACTGGCTCTACAACTGGCAGTCCGTCCAGGCCGTCGGCACCACCGTCGGCGGATTCCCCGCCGACAACGTCAACGCCCGCATCAACCTCGCAGAGCTGACCAAGAGCAAGGGTTGATCCGCTACGCGCTGACCCGGCTCGCCCTGCTTGCGGTGGGGCTGTTCGTGGCCAGCGTGCTCATCTTCGTCACGCTCCGCGTGCTGCCCGGCGACGTCGCCCAGCTCGTGGCGGGAATGAACGCGACACCGGCGCAGATCCAGGCGATCCGCGACCAGCTCGGCCTGGACCTGCCCCTGCCGGCCCAGTATGTCGCCTGGATCGGCGGGGTGCTGCGCGGCGATCTGGGCACGTCGCTGCTGACCGGCACGCCGGTGGCGACCGAGATCGCCCAGAAGGCCACGGTCACGGTGCCGCTGGGCATCCTGTCCCTCGTCATCGCGCTGGCCTTCAGCATCCCCCTGGGCGTGGTCTCGGCGATGCGCCGGCGCCACGCGACCGGCACGGCGCTGAACGTCACAGCGCAGACGCTCGCGGCCGTGCCGGTGGTGTGGGCCGGGATGATGCTGGTCGTCGTCTTCGCGGTGTGGCTCGGCTGGCTGCCCGCCCAGGGCTTCCCCCGCGCGGGCTGGCAGGACCCTGCGCTCGCCCTGCGCGCCCTGCTGCTGCCGGCCCTCACCATCGGCATCGTCGAGGGCGCGGTGCTGCTGCGCTTCGTGCGCAGCGCGACCCTCCAGGCGGTCGGCCAGGACTACGTGCGCACCGCCGCCGCCAAGGGCCTGACACGCAACCAGGCTCTGGTGCGCCACGGCCTGCCCAACGTGGGGCTGTCGATCATCACCGTGCTGGGGCTGCAGGTGGCCGGCATCATCGTCGGCGCCGTCGTCATCGAGCAGCTGTTCGGGCTGCCCGGGATCGGACGGATGCTGGTGGCCGATGTGGCCAATCGCGACCTGCCCAAGGTGCAGAGCGAGCTTCTCGTGCTCACCGGCTTCGTGCTCATCGTGGGCTTCCTCGTCGATCTCGCCCATCGCGCGATCGATCCGCGCCTGCGCCAGTCGGAGGGCCAGACATGAGGCGGTGGGGCTGGCTGCGCCGGCTGTGGCGCTCCTCCACGGGGCGCTTCGGCCTCATCGTGGTGGCGGTCGTCGTGGCGGCAGCCGCCGTCTCGCTGTTCTGGACGCCGTTCAACACGCGCCACACCGACGTGGCCGATCGCTGGGCGGCGCCGGGCTGGCCGCATCTGCTGGGCACGGACGGCGCCGGCAGAGACATCCTGAGCCTCATCATGGCGGGATCCAAGACCGCCGTGCTCGTCGCTGTCGGGGCGGGGGTGATCGCCACCGTGATCGGCATCGCCCTCGCTGCGCTGGGCGCGCTCACCGCCCGGTGGATCCGCGAGTCGATGGCGGTGCTGGTCGACATCCTGATCGCCTTCCCCGTGCTGCTGATCGCGATGATGATCTCGGCCGTGTGGGGCGGGTCGCTGTGGGTGGTGATCTGGTCGGTCGGGATCGGGTTCGGCGTCAACATCGCCCGGGTCACCCGCCCCGAGCTGAGGCGGGTGCTGCACAGCGACTTCGTGCTGGCCGGCCGGGCTTCCGGGCTCACCCCCGCCCAGAACCTCTGGCGGCATCTGCTTCCCAATGTCGCCCCGGTGTTCATCGTGCAACTGTCGTGGGGCATGGCGATCGCGGTGCTCGCCGAGGCCGGCCTGTCGTACCTCGGCTTCGGGGCGCCGGTGACCGAGCCGTCATGGGGCGTGCTCCTGGCCGAGCTGCAGCGCCAGATCACGGTGCACCCGCTCGCGGTCGTGTGGCCCGGGCTCGCGATCACGCTCACCGTGCTGGGCCTGAACCTGCTCGGCGATTCGCTGCGCGAAGCCACCGACCCGACGCTGTCGCGCGGACGCGACCCGATGGCGCCGCCGCGCGACGCGATCCGCCACGTCCCCGGGGTGCGCGCATGAGTCTGGTGGTGCAGGACCTCGTCATCGAGCTGAGCGGACGGCGCGTGGTCGACGGCGTCTCGTTCGCCGTGCCCGACGGCGCTCGGGTGGGCCTGATCGGCGAGTCCGGATCGGGCAAGTCGCTCACCGCCCTCGCGATCCTGGGCCTGCTCCCGCAGGGGGCCGAAGCATCCGGCAGCATCACGTGGAACGGGCGCGAGCTCATCGGCCTCCCCGATCGCGAGCTCGCCCGGCTGCGCGGCGATGAGATCGGCATCGTGTTCCAGGAGCCGCGCACCGCCCTGAACCCCATCCGGACCGTGGGCCGCCAGATCTCCGAATCCGTGCGCATCCACGAGCACCTCGATCGGCGCTCGGCGCGGGCGCGCGCGGTCGCCGAGGCGGGCCGGGTCTTCCTGCCCGATCCGGAGCGCATCATCAAGCGCTACCCGCACGAGCTGTCCGGCGGGCAGCGCCAGCGCGTGGGCATCGCGATCGCCCTGGCCTGCAGCCCGCAGCTGCTCATCGCAGACGAGCCGACGACTGCGCTCGATGTGACGATCCAGGCGGAGATCCTCGAGCTGCTGCGGGGTCTGGTGGCAGAGGCGGGGATGTCGCTGGTGTTCATCACACACGACCTCGCCGTCCTTTCGCAGATCGCGACCGACGGGGTCGTCCTGGCCGACGGCCGGGTGATCGAGGCCGCACCCGTGCCGCAGCTGCTCGGCGATCCCCGCTCACCGGTCACGCAGGCGCTGCTGCGGGACGCGAAGGCGACCCTCTGGCACTCGGACCCTGAAGACTCGGGAGGCCGGTCATGACCGCGCTGATCGAGGCGCGGGGGCTGACCCGCCGGCACGCCCTTCCGAAGGAGTCGCTGTTCGAGCGGCGCCGGTTCGCCACCGCGCTCGAGGACGCCGACCTCACGGTCGTCGAGGGTGAGGCGGTCGGGGTCATCGGCGAGTCCGGATCCGGCAAGACGACCCTCGTGCGACTGCTGCTGGCACTGGACGCCCCGACCGCGGGCACCGTGTTGTTCGACGGCCGGCCGGTGGACGCGCAGGCGTCCGCGCGATCGCTGCACTGGCTGCGACGCGAGACCGGGATCGTCTTCCAGGATCCGTACGCATCGCTGGACCCGCGGATGAACGTGGGCCGCATCGTCGGCGAGCCGCTGTGGGCGCTGGGCATCGAGGGCGACCGCCGCGCGCGGGTGCGCGAGGTGCTCGAGCGCGTCGGCCTCGAGGCCGAGATGACCGAGCGCTATCCGCACGAGTTCTCGGGCGGGCAGCGCCAGCGCATCGCCCTGGCCCGCGCCATCGTCCACCGGCCGCGGGTGCTGTTCGGCGACGAGCCGCTGTCGGCGCTGGATGTCACGGTGCGCGCGCAGGTGCTGGACCAGCTGCGTGATCTGCGCCGTGAGGAGGGGATGACGCTGGTGCTCGTCTCGCACGACATCGGCGTCGTGCAGAACCTCTGCGACGCCGTCGTGGTCATGAAGGACGGGCGCATCGTCGAGAGCGGTCCGACCCCACGCGTGCTCGAGCACCCCCAGCACGAGTACACGCGGCACCTGCTGGCATCGATCCCGGTCATCGGATCCTGAGGGGTCGGAGCCCCCACG
>DASSYC010000012.1:0-17757 GCA_035703465.1 Microbacterium sp.
CTCGAGATCGCTCCGGGCGCCGTGCACGGCCTCGTGGGCGAGAACGGGGCGGGCAAGTCGACTCTGAGCAAGATCATCGCCGGGGTCCTGACGGCGGATGAGGGGACGGTCTCGGTGGGCGGCCGGGAACATGTCTTCCACTCGCCGCGGGATGCGCTCGATCACGGGATCGCGACGATCGCGCAGGAGCTGGCGCTCGTGCCGGGGCTCACCGTCGCCGAGAACGTCTTCCTCGGTGCGGAGCCGGCAAGTGCCGGATTCGTGCGGCGCCGTCGCCTGCGCGCGGCGTTCACCGAGCTCGCCGATCGCACCGGCTTCGACCTCGATCCCGACGCGGTCGTCGCAACGCTGCGCACGGCCGACCAGCAGAAGGTCGAGATCCTGCGCGCTCTCGCGCGCGGAGCGTGGTTCATCATCATGGATGAGCCCACGGCGGCCCTGTCCGGGTCCGACGTCGAGCTGCTGCACGACGTCGTGCGCAAGCTCGCCGCTTCGGGTCGCACGGTGCTGCTCATCTCGCACTTCCTGTCCGAGGTGCTCGAGCTCAGCGACACCGTCACGATCCTGCGCGACGGACGACACATCCGAACGGCGCCCGCGAGCGAGGAGAGCGAATCGACCCTCATCGAGGGGATGCTCGGCCGCAGCCTCGGCTCGGTCTTCCCCGACAAGATGACGGCCGCCCCGGACGCTGCGGAGGTCCTCACCGTCGAGGGGCTGCGCGCGGTCGGCGTCGATGACGTGTCGTTCCGCGTCGGCGCCGGCGAGATCGTGGGCCTGGCCGGCCTCGTCGGCGCGGGGCGCAGTGAGATCGCGCATGCCGTCTTCGGCGCGACGCGCAGCACGGCATCCGCGGTCACGGTCGATGGTGCACCGCTGGCGCGTCGCCGCATCGGCGCTGCGCTGCGGCACGGGGTGTTCCTGCTGCCCGAGTCCCGGAAGGACCAGGGTCTGGTGGCCCAGCGTTCGGTGCGCGAGAACGTGACGATGGGCAATCTCGCCCCGCTCAGCACGTTGAGCTGGATCAGCCGGCGCCGGGAACGGCGCACCGCCCACCGCATGCTGGAGCGGGTGGGCGTCCAGGGCGACGACTCGCGCAGCGTCACCGCCCTGTCGGGCGGCAACCAGCAGAAGGTCATGTTCGGGCGCGCGCTGCAGGAGACGCGGCGCGTGCTCATCGCGGACGAGCCCACCCGCGGCGTCGACGTCGGCTCGCGCCGGGCGATCTACGAGCTGATCGTGGAACAGGCGCGCGAGGGAGTCGGGGTGCTGATGATCTCCTCCGACGTGGAGGAGGTCCTGGGCCTGGCGCATCGGGTGCTCGTCGTGCGCGGCGGGCGCATCGTCGCCGAGCTCAGGGGTGAGCAGATGACCGAGCAGAACATCCTGACGGCCGCTTTCGCGGAGCGGGAGGACGCCGACGCCGAGACGGCAGGGGAAGGGGAGCAATGACCGAGTCGCTCACGACCGACGAGGACCGCGGCACCGCACCGGCGATCTGGCGGAGGGTCCACTGGCGCTCGCTCGCCATCGTCGTGCCGTTCCTGGCCGTGTTCATCGCGCTGGCGATCGGCAGTCCGACGTTTCTGACGCCGCTGAACCTGGTGAATCTCCTCGACCGCCAGAGCGGCCTGCTCATCATCGCGGCCGCGAGCACGATCGTGCTCATCGCCGGCGGGATCGACCTCTCGGTCGGGGCGACATACATGCTCGCCTCGGTGCTGTGCGCGCACTTCGTGATCGCCAACGGCACGTGGGTCGGGGTGGTGGCGGGCATCGCCGTCGGCGTCTTGGTGGGGCTGATCAACGGCATCGTGACGACGTATCTGCGCATCAACGCCCTCATCGCGACCCTCGCGATGAGCTTCATCATCTCGGGAGTCTCCACTGCGGTCGCTCAGGGACGGCTGCTCAACCTGACCGGCACGGAGTACGCGCCGTTCAAGAGCATCGCGCAGGAGCGCATCCTGGGGCTGCCGATGACGATCTGGTACGCGATCGTCGTCATCGCCGTACTCGCCGTGGTGCTGTCTCGGACCACCTTCGGCCGTCACATGTATGCGGCCGGCGGCAACCCGGAGGCGGCACGGCTGGCGGGCATCCGCGTGAACGGCGTGCGGATCCTCGCGTTCACGATCGCCGGCTTCGCGGCGGGCCTTGCCGGCGTGCTGGACACCGCTCGCACCTCGGGCGTGCCCACCACGAGCGCGGTGGCCACGACGATCACCTTCACCGTCCTGGCCGGCATCGTCGTGGGCGGCACGTCCATCATGGGTGGGGAAGGCGCCGTGTGGCGCACCGTCGTGGGAGTGCTGTTCATCGCCCTGATCTACAACGGCTTCAACCTGCTGCGCATCGACCCGCTGTTCCAGCAGATCGCGCTGGGAGTCATCCTTCTGCTGGCGGTGGGCATCGACGCGTGGACTCGATACCGACGACGGTGACGCTTCGTCGAGTGCGCCGGGATCACACGAGATCGCGCCAGTCGATCTCATCCTCGCCGTCATCGGCCACCGGCATCGCTCCGGTGACCACCGGAACGGCCATCGTCTCGGTGGGCGGACCCATGATCGTGGCCTCGTCGCGACGATGCCGCAGCACATCGTCTATATAAGAGGAGAGCGCCTCGGCCAGCGGCACCGAGCGCCCGCGCCCCTGCGACATGTACCAGCGGTGCTCGAGCAGCTGGTGGAACAGCTCGGCGGGCTCGAGCTTGGCGCGCAGCTCGAACGGGATCGACTTGACCACCGGCTCGAACACGCGCGTGAGCCACTCGTGGGCGACCATCTCCTCGTCGACGCCGAGCCGTGAGATCCGGGCGCGGAACTCGTCGAGGTCGTTCAGCAGCCGCCGGGCCTGATTCTCCTCCACATCCAGCCCCGTCAGGCGCAGCAGCCGCCGCTGGTGATGCCCGGCATCCACCACCTTCGGCGTGATCGAGACGCGGGTGCCGTCAGGCTCGGCCTCGATCGACATCTCATCGATGTCGAAGCCGATGTCGTTGAGCCGGCGCACCCGCTCGGTGATGCGCCAGGACTCGCCGGCGCCGAACGTCTCGCTGTCGGTGAGCGCCGACCACAGCGACCGGTACGACGAGACGATGCCGTCGGCGATGGCGATGGCGTCGGCCCCGCCCTCCAGGCGCCCGCCGGCCTCCAGATCCATGACCTCGCCGGCGATGTTGGTGCGGGCGATGTCCAGATCGTGCTCGCGCTGGCCGCGGCTGAGCCCGCTCTCGTGCAGCTCTCCGGTCTCGGCGTCCACCAGGTACGCGGCGTAGGCGCCCGCGTCGCGTCGGAACAGGGTGTTGGACAGCGAGACGTCGCCCCAGAAGAACCCCGCGGTGTGCAGTCGCACCAGCAGCAGTGCCAGGGCGTCCACGAGCCGGGTCGCCGTGTGCGGGCGCAGGGTCTGGGTGAACAGCGCGCGGTAGGGCAGTGAGAACTTCAGGTGCGCGGTGACCAGGGCCGACGGCAGCGGGATGCCTGCGGCATCCTCCCTTCCCCCGATCACCGCCACGCGCTCGACGCACGGCACGTCCAGACGGGCCAGGCTGCCGAGCATCTCGTATTCGCGGCGGGCCATCTCCTCGGTCGTCTCCTTGACGGCCACGACCCGCCCCGACAGGTTGGCGAACCGCACCAGGTGACGCGAGATGCCCTTGGGCAGCCAGACGATGTCCCTGCTCGGCCACTCGGCCAGCGGGGTCGCCCACGGCAGGGCGAGCAGGCCCGGGTCGACGGCCCGCGCCGTGATGCTCAGGGTCTGGGCCACGCCTGACTCCCGTTCAGGAGCAGTGCCGCACTCCGATCATGCCGAGGCGATGATCACGCCGAGGCGATCGCCTTGTCGGTGAGGCGCTCACCCGACTCGGCGTCGAAGACGTGCACGTGGTGGGGGATCGGCGCCAGGATGACGGTCTCGCCCGCGTTCGGGTGATTGCGCCCGTCCACGCGCGCGACGACGTCGGTGCGCGAGCCGGCGATGTCGGTGTGCCCGTACAGGTAGCCGTCCGCGCCGAGCTCCTCGACGAGGTCGACCAGCACCGACAGGCCTCTGCCGTCCTCGGGGTTGACGATCACGTCCTCCGGGCGGATGCCGATGGTGACCTCGGAGCCGTGCGCTCTGCTGGCCGTGTCGGACTCGATCTCGACGACGGCCGAGCCGAACTGCACGCCGCCTTCGACCAGATCGGCCGGGAACAGGTTCATGGCCGGGGAGCCGATGAACCCCGCGACGAAGACGTTGCTGGGGTTCTCGTACAGATCGCGCGGCGTGCCGACCTGCTGCAGGATGCCGTCCTTGAGCACCGCGATGCGGTCGCCCATCGTGAGGGCCTCGGTCTGGTCGTGCGTGACGTAGACGGTCGTGACGCCCAGGCGGCGCTGCAGCGATGCGATCTGCGTGCGGGTCTGGACGCGCAGCTTCGCATCGAGGTTCGACAGCGGCTCGTCCATGAGGAACACCTGCGGCTGGCGCACGATCGCGCGACCCATCGCGACACGCTGGCGCTGACCGCCGGAGAGCGCCTTCGGCTTGCGGGTCAGATAGTCCTCGAGGTCGAGGAGCTTGGCCGCCTCCAGGACGCGCGCCGCGCGCTCCTCTTTGTGGACGCCGGCGATCTTCAGAGCGAAGCCCATGTTCTCGGCGACGGTCATGTGCGGGTACAGCGCGTAGTTCTGGAACACCATCGCGATGTCGCGGTCCTTGGGTGGAACGTCGGTGACGTCGCGGTCGCCGATGAGGACGCGGCCGGAGTTGATCTCTTCGAGACCGGCCAGCATGCGCAGCGAGGTGGACTTCCCGCAGCCGGAGGGGCCGACCAGGACGAGGAACTCGCCGTCTCCCACTTCGAGACTGAGCTTGTCCACAGCGGGGCGGGTGCCTCCGGGGTACAGGCGGGTTGCGTTGTCGAACGTGACGGACGCCATGATTCTTCTCCTTCACCGGCAGGTACGTGCCGGACGATCCGTAGTGATGGATTGAGCGGGGGCTCTCCCGCACGCCCGCACGCGGGCGCACGCTCAGTATGACAGACGCTCCCGTCTGGTGATTTCCCAGCCTGCCTGGCTAGCATCGTGGGGTTGCCGCCACCCGAGCGGCGCGCCCCGGGCCAGGCCCGGAAACGACTGCAAGAGGATTCATGGCGAGCGACGAGACTCCGAACGCGCCAGCGCCCCGCGACCGACGCGAGGTCGTGCGCGAGAAGGCACAGCAGGTGCATGCGCAGCAGTCCAAGGCGCGCGTGGCCCGACGGATCTCTGCCGTTGCGGTGATCGTCGCGGTCGTGGCGGCCACCGCCATCGTCGTGACCTGGGCCGTCAGCTCGACCGCGGCCAAGCCGCAGCTCAGCCCCGCCAACATGACGAACGACGGAATCCGCGTCGAGGTCGTCGGCGCCGTGGGCGATTCGGTCGACACCGGCGAGGGCGCGCTGGCCGAGGCATCCGCCTCGCCCACCCCGACCCCCACGCCCACCGTGACCGAGACCGCGGATGCCGCCCCGGAGTCTGTCGACATCACCGTGTACGTCGACTACCTGTCGCCCGGCGTCAAGCAGTTCCAGCTGGCCAACGCATCGCAGCTGGCCGACTGGGTCTCGCAGGGCGCGGCCACGCTGACCTACCACCCGGTGGCGCTGCTGACCCCGAAGTCGAACGGCACGAAGTACTCGCTGCGCTCGGCCGGCGCCGCCGCGTGCGTGGCCACCTACGCGCCGGACACGTTCTACAGCTTCAACCAGTCGCTGCTGGAGCGACAGCCCGCAATCGACACCGACGGCTTCGCCGACAGCGAGCTGGCCGCGATGGCGATCGCCTCCGGCGCCGCAGACCCCAAGCGGGTGCGGTCGTGCATCGAGGGCCAGGACTTCGTGTCGTGGGTGCAGGATGCCACCGAGCGCGCCCTGGCGGGCTCCCTCCCCGGCACCGACGACGTGACTCTCACGGGTGCTCCGCTGGTGCTCGTGAACGGCCAGGCCTACGTCGGCGCACTGGATGACCCCAAGGAGTTCTCGCAGTTCGTGCTGACGCTGTCGAGCCACGCCTACTACACCTCGACGCCGACACCGACCGCGGTTCCGGTCACCCCCACGCCGACGCCGACGAACTAGCCGCCGCGTCTAGACTGGCGGTCTGCCGACTTAGCTCAGCTGGTAGAGCACCTGTCTTGTAAACAGGCGGTCGCGGGTTCGAATCCCGCAGTCGGCTCCAGCCGACTTCCTCGGGCCCACACGCGCGCGCCCCCGGTGAGAGTGGGAGAATTCGGGTTGATGGCGAACCTGACCCAGATCCAGACCTCGCCCGACCCCGAGCAGATCGCAGAGCGCACCCGCAGACGACGGTCCATCGCAGAGAAGATCCGTGCGGTGGGCCAGAATCGCGTGGGCGCGCTGCTCCTGCTGCTCGCCACGCTCGCGGCCATCGTCTGGGCCAACGCCGGGACCTCGTCGTACGAGACGTTCTGGCAGACGCAGCTCGCCTTCAGCATCGCCGACCTGCACCTGGATTTCACCCTGCACGCGGTCGTCAACGACGCCCTCATGGCGATCTTCTTCTTCACCGTCGGCCTCGAGGTGCGCCGCGAGTTCGCCATCGGCGAGCTCACGAGCTGGTCACGGGCGCTGGTGCCGGTCGTGGCGGCCGTCGTCGGTCTTGCGGTGCCGGCGCTGCTGTTCACCCTCATCGCGGCCGGCTCCGGTCACGAGAACGCGTGGGGAGTCGTGATCTCGACCGACACGGCCTTCCTCGTCGGTGCCCTCGCGCTGGTCGGCCCCCGTGTGCCGGGCCGGCTGCGCGTGTTCCTGCTCGCGCTCGCGGTGGTCGACGACATCGGCGCGCTCAGCATCATCGCCCTGGTGTACACCGAGGACTTCATGCCCCTGCCGCTGCTGATCGCGGCCGCCGGGCTGGCGGGCGTCTACTTCACCCGGTATCTGCGCAGCGGACGGGGGCCGGTCTACGCGACGCTGGCGATCATCGTGTGGCTGGCGTTCCTCGCCTCGGGGGTGCACCCGACTCTGGCCGGGGTGGCGATCGCCCTGCTCGTGCCGGTCTACCGGCCCAACCGCACCGACGTGGAGCACGCCCTCGACCTCGCGCGCACCTTCCGGCAGTCGCCGAACACGGCGTACGCCCGGGCGGCGGCGAACAGTCTGCGCGAATCCATCTCGATCAATGAGCGGCTGCAATCGGCCTACGCGCCCTATGTGGCCTACGTCATCCTCCCGCTGTTCGCGCTGGCCAACGCAGGCGTGATCGTCAGTCCGCAGATCCTCGCCGACGCCTTCGGCTCGCCGTTGACGTGGGCGATCATCGTCGGCCTGGTCGGCGGCAAGTTCATCGGCATCCTCGGCTCGACGGCCGCTCTCCGGGTGCTGAAGCTGGGCGAGTTCGGGCCGGGGCTGACCCTGGATCGCATCGCCGGGGGCGCCGCCCTCAGCGGCATCGGCTTCACCATCTCACTGTTCATCGTGGGTCTTGCCATCACCGACCCCGACGCGCAGAACGCGGCGCGGGTCGGCGTGCTCGCGGCATCCGTGATCGCATTCCTGCTCGCCACCGTGATCTTCCGCATCTCGGACGCGCTGCGCCCGGATCAGAATGCCGGCCAGACCCTCGTTCGCCCGGTCGACCCGGCCCACGATCACATGTTCGGCGATCCGGCGGCCCCGTACACGATCGTCGAGTACGGCGACTTCCAGTGCGAGTTCTGCCTCAAGGCATCCGGGTCGATCCAGGAGGTCAGCCGCGAACTCGGCGACCAGCTCCGCTACGTCTGGCGTCACGCCCCGCTCACCGCGTACCATCCCAATGCGCTCGCCGACGCCGAGGCATCCGAGGCCGCCGCCCGCCAGGGCATGTTCTTCGAGTACGAGCGCGGCCTGTTCGCCGATCAGCAGAACCAGCGGCCCTCCGACCTCGTCCGCCTCGCCGAGCGTCTCGGACTCGACATCGAGCGGTTCGAGAAGGACCTCACCTCTCCCGAGGTCACCGGCCGGGTGCGCGACGACATGCTGGATGCCGAGGCGATGGGCATCACCGCGGTGCCGACGCTGTTCATCAACGGGCGCCGCCACGTCGGACCGTACGATGCCCAGTCGCTGCTGCGCGCCCTGCGGCAGACGGCGCCGGCTCCAGCCGACGCATCCTGATCAGTTCGCGTCGAGCTCGTCCAGCTCGTCCGGCGCCGGGTAGACGATGTCCGTCCCGCCGACCTGTGCGAACGAGGTGAGCGTCTCGGCGCGTGCCGGGCCGTCGCCGATGATGTCGAGCACCTCCACGCCGCGCACCAGGAGGGCGTCGCCGATCATCGAGCGGTGGCACCGCCATGGCACCGCTTCGGCGCACATCACCGTGGTGGGGGATCGCTCGGCGATCTGGACGAGCTCGTCGATGCCCGCCGCGAACTCGGGGGTCTGCATGTGGTCGGCGTATCCGCGGAAACCGGCGTTGCGCCAGCCGGTGTTGACCGTGTCGGGTGCGGCTCGCCGGCGGCCGCCGAGGGCGCGCAGCTGCCGGTAGCCGATGCCGTGCGCGGCCAGGCCATTCTCCAGAGCATCGGCGTTGAACTGCGGAGCGTGACGCGACCCGGGCAGCGAGCGCACGTCGACGACGGTGCGCACGCCATGGGCGTCCAGCGCTGCGACGAACTCGTCGAGCGTGCGCGTGGAGTGCCCGATCGTGAAGATCGTCAGCGGCGCGTCGCGGGCGCCCGTCATGACGGCAGACGGCTGAGGTGGTGCCGCGCGTCGACGGGCGTGCGCCGCCCGGGCCGCTTGCCGGCGGGCTTGCCCCCCACGTACAGCCAGCCCAGCAGCTGCTCGCGCTTGCGCAGCCCGTGCAGCTTCGCGACCGGCTTGCTGCGGACCGCGCCGCCGGTGCGCCACATGACGCCCCAGCCGGCTTCATCCAGCAGCAGGCTCAGCGTGTGGGCGACGCCGGAGGCGACGGCCTCCTGCTCCCAGCGGGGGACCTTGTCGCTCTTGCGCGGGCTGACCACGACGGCGATCAGGAGGGGAGCGCGCAGCGGCTTGGACGAGGGATGCCGGTCGCCTTCGGCCTTGGCGATCGCCGCGCCCAGCCGCTCGCGGTCAGCGCCGCGCAGCTCGATGAGCCGCCAGGGCCGCAGCGATGAGTGGTCGGCAACACGGCCGGCCGCCGTGACCAGGCCCTCCATCTCCGGACGGGTGGGTGCGGCATCCGTCACCTTCGACCAGGAGCGCCGGGCGCGCACCGCCTCCAGCGCCGGGCTGCTCACGTCTCAGGGGCGAACTCGAGCGAGAGCGAGTTCATGCAGTACCGGTCGCCCGTCGGCGTGCCGAACCCGTCGGGGAAGACGTGGCCGAGGTGCCCGCCGCAGTTCGCGCAGCGCACCTCGGTGCGCGTCATGCCGAGGCTGGTGTCTTCGATCAGCTGCACCGCCTCGGGGCGGATCGACTCGTAGAAGCTCGGCCAGCCGCAGTGCGACTCGAACTTCGTGCCGCTGCGGAACAGCTCGGCGCCGCACGCCGCACACGTGTACAGGCCGGCGCGGTGCTCGTCGAGCAGTTCTCCGGTCCATGGACGCTCGGTGCCGGCCTGGCGCAGCACCGTGTACCGCTCGGGACCGAGCTCGTCGCGCCACTGCTGGTCGGTCTTGTTCACTGTGTAGGTCATCATTTCCTCCTGCACTTCCATTCAACCCCCGTTCCGGCACTGCTGTTCCCTGCGTGGCGCACAGGCGGGATGCCGGCTGCCGGATACCGTGAGATCGTGCCCCTGACCGAGCAGGATGTCGCCCTCCTCGCCTTCGAGGGCGAGTGGCACCGCCACCGCGGCGCGAAGGAGGAGGCGATCCGCACCGAGCTGGGCCTGTCGCCGGCGCGGTACTACCAGCTGCTGGGCAGGCTCATCGACACCGCCGGGGCGCTCGAGCACGACCCGATGCTGGTCAAACGGCTCCGTCGCGTGCGCGATTCGCGAGAGCAGGCGCGGCTCGCGCGCGCCGCAGGGCGCTGACGCCCCGGCGCCTGAGCGCTCGCTGGGCATTGCGATCCGGCGCTGCCGGTAGCATCGTGGCGTGTCGAAAGAGACCTTCCCGCGCGATCGCTTCGACGACGTCCCCACCCAGCGCGGCCGGGTCGGCGCACACCGCGCGGAGAATCCGCGGCTGCGCGGCGGCGCCATCTTCCTGTGGGCTGCCGCGGCCACGCTCGTGCTCGTCGCAGCCGGCGTCTTCGGCACGCTCGTCGCCTCCGGGCGCATCGACCTGAGCCCGCCCGAGCCGACGCAGAGCGCAACGCCCGAGCCCGAGGTCACACCTGTCATCGACACGACCTTCGAGGTCCTCGTGCTCAATGCGACCCCGGTCGAAGGACTGGCCAGCCGGCTCACCGATGACATCATCGCCGCAGGATGGGACCCCGCACAGGTGCTCGCCGGCGAGGCGGGCTCGCACGACTTCCGCACCACGACGGTGTACTACCCGAACCCGGAGGACGAGGCTGCGGCCGCCGGGCTGGCCGACGCGATCGGCGGAGCGCAGATCGAGCAGAACGCGGACTACCTGCAGAGTCCCGACCAGAGACAGCTCACGGTCGTCATCGGCCTCGACAGGGTCGCGACCCCCAGCCCGACGGCGACGCCGTAGCCGCCGAGCGCGGCTTGCACTCGACACCATCGAGTGCCAGAATGGGTTAGCACTCGCGTTATCTGAGTGCTAATGACTCAACCTACGTCCGGGAGGGACGACAACACATGGCAAAGATCATCGCTTTCGATGAGGAGGCCCGTCGCGGCCTCGAGCGCGGCCTGAACATCCTGGCCGACGCGGTCAAGGTGACGCTTGGCCCTCGCGGTCGCAACGTCGTGCTCGAGAAGAAGTGGGGCGCCCCCACGATCACGAACGACGGCGTCTCGATCGCCAAGGAGATCGAGCTCGACGACCCGTACGAGAAGATCGGCGCGGAGCTCGTCAAGGAGGTCGCCAAGAAGACCGACGACGTCGCGGGTGACGGCACCACCACCGCCACCGTGCTCGCCCAGGCGCTCGTGCGCGAGGGCCTGCGCAACGTCGCGGCCGGCGCCGACCCGATCAGCCTGAAGCGCGGAATCGAGAAGGCCGTCGCGGCCATCACCTCGCAGCTGCTGGCCGACGCCAAGGAGGTCGACTCCAAGGAGCAGATCGCCGCCACCGCGTCGATCTCGGCCGCCGACACGGAGATCGGCGATCTGATCGCCGAGGCCATCGACAAGGTCGGCAAGGAGGGCGTGGTCACCGTCGAGGAGTCGCAGACTTTCGGCACCGAGCTCGAGCTCACCGAGGGCATGCGCTTCGACAAGGGCTACATCAACCCCTACTTCGTCACCGACCCGGACCGCCAGGAGGCGGTGTTCGAGGACGCCTACGTCCTGATCGCGAACCAGAAGATCTCGAACATCAAGGATCTTCTGCCCATCGTCGACAAGGTGATCCAGGACGGCAAGGAGCTCGTCATCATCGCCGAGGACGTCGAGGGCGAAGCCCTGGCGACCCTGGTGCTGAACAAGATCCGCGGCATCTTCAAGTCGGTCGCCGTCAAGGCCCCCGGCTTCGGCGACCGCCGCAAGGCCATGCTCCAGGACATCGCGATCCTCACCGGTGGCCAGGTCATCACCGAAGAGGTGGGCCTCAAGCTCGAGAACGCCACGCTGGACCTGCTCGGCCGTGCGCGCAAGGTGATCGTCACCAAGGACGAGACCACCATCGTCGAGGGTGCCGGCGAGGCCGCGCAGATCGAGGGTCGCGTGACCCAGATCCGCCGCGAGATCGAGAACACCGACAGCGACTACGACCGCGAGAAGCTGCAGGAGCGCCTCGCCAAGCTCGCCGGCGGCGTGGCCGTCATCAAGGCGGGCGCGGCCACCGAGGTCGAGCTCAAGGAGCGCAAGCACCGCATCGAGGACGCCGTGCGCAACGCGAAGGCGGCCGTCGAGGAGGGCATCGTCCCCGGCGGTGGCGTCGCGCTCATCCAGGCCGGCCAGAAGGCCTTCGCCGAGCTCTCGCTGGAGGGTGACGAGGCCACCGGCGCGAACATCGTCAAGGTCGCCATCGAGGCCCCGCTCAAGCAGATCGCGCTCAACGCGGGTCTGGAGCCCGGCGTCGTGGCGGCAAAGGTCGCGGAGCTGCAGGAGGGCCACGGCCTGAACGCGGCCACCGGTCAGTACGGCGACATGTTCGCGCAGGGCATCATCGACCCGGCGAAGGTGACGCGCTCGGCGCTGCAGAACGCCGCGTCGATCGCGGGCCTGTTCCTCACCACCGAGGCGGTCGTCGCCGACAAGCCCGAGAAGGCGTCGGCCATGCCGGCCGACCCGACGGGCGGCATGGACTTCTGAGTCCAGCCCGAGCACGAACGGATGCCCCGTCCCTCCACGTGAGGGGCGGGGCATCCGTCTTCTCCGGTCAGCTCACGAGGGTGACTTGACGTCGAGTCCGTTGACGCGCGCCGCCTCTGCCTGACGGTCGTCGTAGGTGACGAAGGCGGCCGCCCGCACGCGTACTGCGGTCGCCACGTGGAGGGCGTCGAGTGAGCGCATGGCCGGCCCGGGGAGAAGCCCTGCTTGGGTGCACAGCTCGCGATTCACCTCCAGGAGCGAGAGACTCGCCAGAACGCTGCTGGCCACCTCCTGGCTGTGTCCATGACGGGTCGCGACGCGTCGCACCTCGATCTCGGTCACGATGCTGCTCGCGAGGGCATCCTCCTGCGTGCTCAGGAACTGCCGGATCGCGCCGGATTCCGCCTCGTCGTTGAACAGTTTCACGATCGCGGACGTGTCGAGGTAGATCACAGGCGCTCCTCTCGCAGCGCGTCGAGGATCTCCTGTGTCGTCAAGCCTGACGGCGAAGGCACCGGCACGATGTCGCGCCAGCCGCCGGGATTGGTCGCGGGATACACCTGGAGCGGCGGGGGAGCGCTCTGCGGAGGCACGAGGGTGGCGACGATCTTTCCGTGGTTGGTGATGTGGATCGTCTCGCCGAGGCGCACCTCCTCGAGGATCCTGCTCGAGTTGTTGCGCAGTTCGCGGTGCGGAATCGTTCGTGCCATGATCGCCTCCCAGGTGGGTGTAGCAATCGTAGCAACGGGATGCCTCACCGGAACAGGCTGAGGTTCAGCTGCTCGGCATCCGCATACTGACGGCCGGCGGTGGCGAGCGCCTGGCTGATCGCGGTGAGCGAGTCCTCCACCTGACGCTGCGTGGCCCGCCACTGCTCGACCACGCCGTGGAAGGCCGCCGATGCGGACCCGGTCCACGCCGACTGCAGCTGGGTCAGCTGCGCGAGCATCGCCGCGCTTTCGGCCTCGAGCCGGTCGGCGGTGCCGCGCACGGCGGCGGTGGCGGTGAGGACGGCGTCGGAGTCGACGGAGAAGATGGCCATGAGGGCTCCTGTTCGCTGGGGATGCCTCACGGTACGCTCCGCGCGAGGCGGCGGGCGGAGTGCGGATGCCGGATGGGGAGGGATGCCGCGGATGCCCCGCCTGTGCAGAGTCCGTGTCGCGGGAATCAGGCCTCGTCGGCGCCGAGGCGGCGCAGCGGCTGCGTCTCGATCAGCAGATGCTCCGAGGCATCCCTCGCCGTCGCCAGCGGGAACGCGGCACGGAAGGTCGCGCCGCCGCCGGGGGTGTCGGCGACCATGACGCTGCCGTGCAGGGCGTCGACGATCGACGAGACGATCGACAGGCCCAGCCCGCTGCCTCCGGTCTCGCGGGCGCGTGACGTGTCAGCGCGCCAGAAGCGCTGGAAGATCCGCTCCTTGAGCGGGTCGGGGATCCCCTCACCGTGGTCGACCACGGCGATCCAGCCGGTCCTGGAGTGCGCGTCCACGCCCACGGCGAGCTCGATCGGCGAGTCGACGGGGGTGTACCGGCGCGCGTTGGTCACGAGGTTGGTGACCACCTGCCGGATGCGGTTCTCGTCGCCGAGCACGATCGGCGGGCTCGGCACGTCGTCGGCGGGCGCGGGCTCGCCCGCGGCATCGCCGGAGCCCGCGCCATCGGCATCGTCGCCGGACGGGGATGCGAGAGGCAGCGACCCGCGCCCGTCCTCGATCGCGGTGCTCGCCTCGGACGCGGGCACCGGCCGCGGACGGCGGCGCAGCAGCGACAGCGTCGTGGCCCCGGCACGCGCGATCGCCGATGTGGGCGGCGTCGCTCGCCGGCGGATGTGCGCCTCCGGCTCCTCCGGCGCGGCAGGTGGCGGCGGCGCATCGGTCGCGATCGTCGTGTCGATCACGGTGACCACGCGCTCGGGGGCGGCGGCGCGCACGTCGAGGGCGACATCCCGCGCCACCGGCCGCAGATCGACCGGCTCGATGACCACATCGCGCTTCTCGTCGAGGCGGGCCAGGGCGAGGAGGTCTTCGACGAGCATGCCCATGCGGATCGCCTCCTTCTCGATGCGCTCCATGGCCTGTGCCGTGTCCTCCTCGCCGCTGATCGCGCCCATGCGGTACAGCTCCGCATACCCGCGCACCGACACGAGGGGGGTGCGCAGCTCGTGACTGGCGTCGCCGATGAAACGTCGCATCTGGCGGACGGTCGTGTCGCGCTGGGCGAGCGCGCCGTCGACCCGGTTGAGCATCGTGTTGATGGCGAGCTTGAGCTTGCCCACCTCGGTCTTGGGCTCGACGTCGGTGAGCCGCTGCGTGAAGTCGCCCGCGGCGATCGCCATCGCCGTCGTCTCCACCTGGCCCAGACTTCGGAAGGTGAGCGTGACCAGGAGCCGGGTGATCAGGGCCGCGCCGATGATCGTGATCAGCGCGAGGATGCCGTAGATGCCCAGGAAGGTGTTCACGACGCGATCGATCGGCGCCAGGGGCATGGCGACCATCTGAGAGAACAGGCCGGTCAGTCCCGGGAACTGCTGCGGGCCGACGCTCGCGTGGAAGCTCGCCGCGCTCGTCGTCCCCGACAGGCTGAACGGCTCGGTGCCGCGCTGGTTGGTCGCCAGCGGCGTCCATGTCTCGGGGAAGTCGGGCGCGGGGCCGCTGCCGTCCACGCTGATGAGGAACTCGCCCTCGGGACCGTACAGGGCGAGGAAGTAGTCGGTCTGGACGGTATCCGGGCGCGCGGTGACCGCTCCGGAGGTCGGATCGACTTCCACCAGCCCGCTGGCGAGGTCGGCCGAGGCGAGCTGCTCGAGCTGATTGTCCAGGTTCTGGATCAGTGCCGTGCGCAGGAAGACGCTCGCGCCGACACCGGTGGCGACCAGGCCGATCGCGAGCACCGCGACCGTGACGCCGGTGACCTTCGCGCGCAGGCTGACGCCACGCCACCAGCGGGTGACCGCATCCGTCTTGTTCGCCATCGGGTCGCGCGCCCCCCGGGGCGCGTCAGCCGGACTTGCCGACCTTCAGCATGTAGCCGAAGCCGCGCTTGGTCTGGATCAGCGGCTCGGACGAGTGCGGATCGATCTTGCGCCGCAGGTAGGAGATGTAGCTCTCCACGATGCCGGCGTCGCCGTTGAAGTCGTACTCCCACACGTGGTCGAGGATCTGCGCCTTGCTCAGCACGCGGTTGGGGTTGAGCATGAGGTAGCGCAGCAGCTTGAACTCGGTGGGGCTCAGATCGATCGACACGTCGCCCACCCGCACGTCGTGGGTGTCCTGGTCCATGGTGAGCTCGCCCGCGCGGATCACCGCCTCCTCGTCGGTCTGCATCGTGCGGCGCGGGATCGCCTGGATGCGCGCCACGATCTCGTCGAGGGAGAAGGGCTTGGTGACGTAGTCGTCGCCGCCCGCGTTGAGGCCCTCGATCTTGTCCTCGGTCTCGTCCTTGGCGGTCAGGAAGAGGATCGGCGCGGTGTAGCCGGCGCCGCGGAGGCGCTTGGTGACGCTGAAGCCGTTCATGTCGGGGAGCATGACATCGAGCACGATCAGATCGGGCTCCTCCTCGAGGACGGCGGAGATCGTCTGGGCGCCGTTGGCGACGGCGCGCACCTGGAAGCCCGCGAACTTCAGGCTCGTGACGAGGAGGTCCCGGATGTTCGGCTCGTCGTCGACGACGAGGATGCGCGGTGCGGTCATACGCCCATTATGGTGACGGATGGCCTCGGTCCGCTGGATATCGGTCGGATCGGCGCTCTTATGCCGCATCCCTATGCCGCATCCCCGTGCGCGCGGATCTCGACGCAGCAGCGCCCCGGGTGCGGTGCGAGGACGGGTTCGCGCGCATCGCCGGTGGCCGCCACGATGCCGCGGACCAGCTCGACGTTGGCGCCGCACACCAGCGGCGTGTGCCGGGTGGCGAGCTGGTGGAACGGGCAGTTCTCCAGCACGAGATCGCCCGCGCCGTCGTCGCAGGGCGCGTAGCCGCACGAGTCCAGCGCGTCCTCGAGGCTCTCGTGGGCGCTGCCGATCGCCGCTCCGGCGGCGAACGCCTCGGCCGCCACGGCCTCGCGCACCGGCAGTCCTTCGCGCTCCGAGCGCTCCAGCGCGGAGGCGAGCAGGTCGGCGGCCAGCTCGTAATGGCGCTCGGGGATGCTGGCGGCCAGCTCGGTCGCGGCGGCGCGGTACACCTTCGCCGGCCGGCCGGCACCCGGACCGGACCGCCCGGAGAGCCGGCGGAACTGCGCGACGAGCAGCCCGGCCTCGGTCAGCCGGTCGAGGTTGACCGCCGCGGTGCTGCGGGGGATGCCGAGCGCCGTGGATGCCTCGTCACGGGTCAGCTCACCCTCGACGGCGAGCCGGTAGAGCGCGCGCCGGACCGGGTCGCCCAGCAGGGCCAGTGCGGCGGCGCGGTTCGCGACGAGTGCGGTCACGTCTTCATTGTATTCTAAAAATATAGATCTTGACAGAAGAATCTGCGGGTCGTACCGTCAGAAGAGAAGGGACGGTGGGCGATGTCGATGACGGCGCAGGTCGCACAGCTGCATGCGGTCGAGGATGCCCCGGTCACCACGCGACCGCCGGTCGACCGGCCTCGGGCCCTTGCCGCCGTCGCCGAGCTGATCGCAGCCCTCGGCTACGAGGTCGACGCGGACCTCGCCGAGACGCCGCGCCGCGTGGTCGACGGCTTCGTCGAGCTGACGACGCCGCGTCCCTTCGCCATGACCGCTTTCCCGAACGACGACGGCTACGACGAGCCGGTGGTGGTCCGCGACATCCCGTTCGTGTCCCTGTGCCGCCACCACCTGCTGCCCTTCCGCGGCATCGCCACGGTCGGGTATCTGCCCGGCGACAAGCTGATCGGGCTGTCCAAGCTCGCGCGGGTGGTCGAGCGGCACGCCCGCGACCTCCAGGTGCAGGAGAGCCTGACCGTGCAGATCGCCGACACCCTTGAGGCCGAGCTCGCGCCGCGGGGCGTGGGGGTCGTGCTGCGCGCAGAGCACATGTGCATGTCGCTGCGCGGGGTGCAGGTGGCCGGGGCGACCACCGAGACGACGACGTTCCGCGGGGAGCTTGCCGGCGACCGCGGGCTGCAGGCACGCTTCAGGGAGCAGATCTGACGAAGGAGGATGCATGTCGCACATGCTGATCATCGGGGGCGGCATGGCCGGCGGCACCGCCGCCGCGACGCTGCGCGAGGGCGGCTTCGACGGCGACATCACCGTCGTCGCGGGGGAGGCGCATCCGCCCTACCAGCGGCCGCCGCTGTCCAAGGGCTACCTCGCCGGAACCGAGGGGCTGGATGCCGTGTACCTCCAGCCCGAGGAATGGTACGCCGAGCACGACATCACGCTGCGCACGGGAGTGGAGGCGACCACGCTCGATCCCGCCGCGCACACCGTGACGCTCGCC
>DASSYC010000094.1:0-39090 GCA_035703465.1 Microbacterium sp.
GCCGTCGTGGTCATGAAGGACGGGCGCATCGTCGAGAGCGGTCCGACCCCACGCGTGCTCGAGCACCCCCAGCACGAGTACACGCGGCACCTGCTGGCATCGATCCCGGTCATCGGATCCTGAGGGGTCGGAGCCCCCACGTACCCTCGGAGGCATGGCCATCCCCCGCTGCGCGATCGTCCCGCCGTACCTTCTGGCGCGGATCGCCGCCAGCGACCATCCGTCGTTCACGCACGCCGCCGATGCCGCGCAGCGCACCCTGCTCGCACCGCGCCCCTACCGCCCGCGCACCCGGCTCACCCTCTCCGTCGACGGCGGCACCCTCATCGCCGAGGCGACCCCGGCACCGGACCGCGTCGTCTCCGACGCCCAGCACCGCACGACCCTGCCGGGCATCGCCGTCCGCGGTGAGGACGATGCGCCTGTCGCCGACCCGTCCGTCAACGAGGCATTCGACGGACTGGGATCGACCTTCGACCTGTTCGCACAGGCCTACGGGCGCAACTCCGTCGACGGCGCGGGCATGGCCTTGCGAGCGACCGTGCACTACGGGCGCGACTACGACAACGCGTTCTGGAACGGCTCGCGCATGGTCTTCGGCGACGGAGACGGCCAGATCTTCGCCGGCTTCACGGCCTCGCTCAGCGTCGTCGCGCACGAGCTCACGCACGGCGTCACCGAGCACGCGGCGGGGCTCGTGTACAAGGGCCAGTCGGGAGCGCTCAACGAATCGCTGTCGGACGTGTTCGGTGCCCTCGCCGAGCAGCACGCCCTCGACCAGACGGCGGATCAGGCGTCATGGCTCATCGGCGCCGGCGTGTTCACCGCTGCCGTGCAGGGCGTGGCGCTGCGCTCGCTCAAGGCCCCCGGGACGGCATACGACGACGACGTGCTGGGCAAGGACCCGCAGCCGGCGCATATGCGCGACTTCGTGGTGACCGACGACGACAACGGCGGCGTGCACATCAACTCGGGCATCCCCAATCGCGCGTTCTTTCTGGTCGCCGCCGCGCTCGGCGGCCGTGCGTGGGAGCACGCCGGCCTGATCTGGTACCAGACGCTGACCGGCGGTTCGCTCACGCACACCGCCGACTTCGACGCCTTCGCCCGTGCGACCCTGGCCACCGCGTCGGCGGAGTACGGTGAGGATGCGGAGGAGACCGCCGCGGTCCGCACCGCGTGGACTGCGGTCGGCGTGCTGAAGGATGACCCGACCCCCCGAGCCTGAGCCGCCGGTGCTCGTCACGGTGACGCGCACCGGCGGGATCGCCGGCATGCGCCGTCAGTGGCGGGCCGAGCCCACCGATGACGATGTGCCGCACTGGGTGGATCTGATCCGCGAGTGCCCGTGGGACGAGGCCGCCGTCGCGAGCCCGCCACGCGGCGCCGACATGTTCGTCTGGCGGATCCTGGCGCACCTGGCTGTGGACGGCGAGCCGGTCCAGCGCGACGCGCGGCTGCAGGGTCCCCAGGTGCGCGGGCCCTGGCAGCAGCTCATCGACGCCGTGCGCGACAGCGATACGGCCGCAGGCGGCGCCTGAACCGCGTCAGTCCGGCAGCCGCCAGTCGACGGGGGACGCACCCTGCTGCTGGAGCAGCGCGTTGGCGCGAGAGAACGGCCGCGACCCGAAGAACCCGCGGCTCGCCGACAGCGGCGACGGGTGAGGCGACTCGATGACCGGCGTCGCCCCCAGCAGCGGCCGGAGGTTCGCGGCATCCCTCCCCCACAGGATCGCGACCAGCGGGCGGTCTCGGGCGACCAGCGTGCGGATGGCGTGCTCGGTGACCTTCTCCCAGCCCCAGCCGCGGTGGGATGCCGGGGCTCCCGGCGCCACGGTCAGCACGCGGTTCAGCAGCATGACGCCCTGATCGCTCCATCCCGACAGGTCGCCATGGGCGACAGGGGGGATGCCGAGGTCGCTGTGCAGCTCCTGATAGATGTTCACGAGGCTGCGCGGCAGCGGCCGCACCCCGCGGTCGACGGCGAACGACAGCCCGATCGGATGCCCGGGCGTCGGGTACGGGTCCTGCCCGACGATGAGGATCTTGACCTCGTCGAGCGGGCGCTGGAACGCGCGAAGCACACGGTCGCCCGCAGGCAGGTAGCGGCGCCCCGCGGCGCCCTCGGCGCGCAGCCGATCGCCGAGCGCGGCGATGTCGGGGGCGACCGGCGCGAGAGCGCGCGCCCAGCCGGGATCCAGCAGCCCGGTGTCGGCGAGTTCGGGCAGCGTCTTGGCCATCGTCGCAGCTCAGGGCTCGTAGGAGCGCGGACGCAGCGGGCCGCGTGCCAGCAGGTGCTGAGCCGACTGCGCCACCGGGCGCATCGTCACCAGATCCAGGTTGACGTGGGCCGGGGCGTTCAGGGCATAGGCGATGACGTCGGCGACATCGTCCGCGGTGAGCGGATTCTCCACCCCGTCGTACACGCGCGCGGCCGCGGCCTCGTCGCCGCCGAGGCGGTTCAGCGTGAACTCCTCGGTGTAGACCATGCCGGGCGCGATCTCGACGACGCGGATCGGCTCGCCGTTCAGCTCCAAGCGCAGCACGTGCGGCAGCATCGCCTCGGCCGCCTTCGCCGCGGTGTACCCGCCGCCGCCCGGGTACGGCGTGAACGCCGCGGTCGAGGTGACGAAGACGGTGTCGGCGTGGCCGCCGTCGGCGGCGGCCCGCAGCTGGGGCAGCAGCGCGGCGACGATCAGCTGCGCCGAGAGGGCATTGACCTCGTACATCCAGGTCCAGTCGTCGGGGTCGGCGTCCTCGATGCGCTCCGTCCCGCGCGCGCCGCCGGCGACGTGCACGAGCGCGTGCACGGGGCCCGACTCCGCCAGCCACTCGGCGAGCGCGGTGACGTCCTCGCGGCGTGTGAGATCGGCCGCGAATACCGCTGCACCGGTCTCCGCCTCGAGGGCGGCCAGTCGGCCGGCGCGGCGCGCGACGCCGACGACATCCCACCCGCTCGCGCGCAGCGCGCGCACCGTCGCCGCGCCGATTCCGGAACTGGCCCCTGTCACGACTGCACGTCTGGTCATGGATCTCGATGTTACGTAACATTTCCCGTCCGTTGTCGGCTGCCGCGCCGGTGCGTACTGTCGCTACTGGCCTCGGAATCCGCCGCGGCCCCGATGTGCAGGAGCCACCATGTCCGCTGACGAGACCTGGCGTTTCGAGACCAAGCAGATCCACACCGGCGCCCAGCCGGATCCGACCACGAAGTCCCGCGCCACCCCCATCTACCAGACGACCTCGTACGTGTTCGACAGCACCGACCACGCCGCGAACCTGTTCGCGCTGGCCGAGTTCGGCAACATCTACACGCGCATCCAGAACCCCACGCAGGATGTCGTCGAGCAGCGCGTCGCGGCGCTCGAAGGGGGCACCGGTGCGCTGCTGGTCGCTTCGGGGATGTCGGCGACGACCCTGGCGATCCTCAACATCGCCGAGTCCGGCGACCACGTCGTGGCCTCGAGCTCGATCTACGGAGGCACGTACAACCTCTTCAAGTACACGCTGGCCAAGCTCGGCATACAGACGACCTTCGTCGAGAACCAGGACGACCCCGAGGAGTGGCGGGCCGCGGTGCGCCCGAACACGAAGCTCTTCTTCGCCGAGACCATCGGCAACCCGAAGATCAACGTGCTCGACATCCGCGCCGTATCCGACATCGCGCACGCCCACGGCGTCCCGCTCATCGTGGACAACACGATCGCCACCCCGTACCTGATCCGTCCCTTCGAGCACGGCGCCGACATCGTGGTGCACGCGGCGACCAAGTTCCTCGGCGGCCACGGCACGGTCATCGCGGGCGTCATCGTCGACGGCGGGACCTTCGAGTGGTCGAAGCACGTCGACAGGTTCCCCGGGCTCACGGTGCCGGACCCGTCCTACCACGGCGCCAGCTACACCGCGGCCGTCGGCGACGGCCTCGCGTACATCATCAAGGCCCGCGTGCAGCTGCTGCGCGACCTGGGCCCCGCGATCTCGCCGAACAGCGCCTGGCTGCTCATCCAGGGCATCGAGACGCTCTCGCTGCGCATCGAGCGCCACGTCCAGAACGCCCAGGAGATCGCCGAGTGGCTCGAGAACCAGGACGAGGTCGCCTCGGTCAGCTACGCCGGCCTCCCCACCTCGCCCTGGTACGCCGCCGCGAACAGGTACGCCCCCAAGGGCGTCGGCGCCGTCCTCTCCTTCGAGCTGAAGGGCGGAGTCGACGCCGGCCGCCGGTTCGTCGACTCGCTGACGCTGTTCAGCCACCTCGCCAACATCGGCGACGTGCGCTCGCTGGTCATCCACCCGGCATCCACGACGCACTCGCAGCTCACCCCCGAGCAGCAGCTCACCACCGGCGTCACGCCGGGCCTGGTGCGCCTGTCGGTGGGCCTTGAGAACGTCGACGACCTCAAGGCCGACCTGGAGCAGGCGCTGGCCGCCGCGCGACTGGTCTCGGAGGCCGCGCGCGCCTGACACGAGCAGCAGGGCCTCCCTCGTTACGCTGTAACCACATCCGTTCGAGGGAGGCCCTTTGCCGTTCCGTCCCATACTCCTGCGCGCCCTCTGCGTCACCGGGGCGCTCGCCCTCTCCGTCGCCGCGCTGACCGCGTGCGCGCCCGAGCCCGGTGCCGCGCCGACGGTCACCGCGACCGTGACCGCGATGGCCACGGTCACCGCGACGCCCCCGGCATCGGCGCCGGAGGGCGAGGCATCCCCCGATGACCCGCTCACCGCCCTGGGCGCCTGGTCGATCTGCGCGGGCATCGCCACCGAGTACTTCCCCGTCTCGGACTGGCAGCGCCTGCCCTACTCCGCCGACGCCGTGCAGCCGCAGAGCGACGGCACTTTCCGCGTGACGGTCGGCTACAACCCGACCGGAAGCGGCTTCGGCGCGGCGATCGACTGCGCGGTCGGCGGCACCGTGGGCGCGCCTGAGGTGCTGGTCAACGGCCCCTACGACTTCGGCTGATCCGACTCAGCCGGCGTCCCACCAGCGCAGCACCCGCAGGGCGCGCAGGGTGATCCACCGGCTCGGCCGGCCCTCGTCGGAGCCGACGTCGATCAGCTGCGGTCCCTCATGGTGCAGTTCCCGCGCCCAGCGCCCGTCATCGCGGCGCTTGGCTCGGATCAGCTCGACGGCCGGGGCCAGGCGCGGGTCGCGCCGGTCGGCGATGCGGAGGTGGTCGAGCCCGCGCAGCACGTCGTAATACCAGCGCACGGGGTACGAGGCCATCGCGAACCGCGGGTCGGCGATCTCGCCCGTCGACCGGCGGTTCCGCAGCGCCCGGTCGAGCAGGTAGTCCTCTCCGGCGCGGCGGGCGGCCGCGGCATCCGTCGACTCTCCCCCGGCGCGCTCCCAGGCGAGCAGCCCCTCTAGCGCGCAGATCGTGGAGTGGAACGATGACACCCGCACGCCGTACGGCGCCCAGCAGTTCCATCCGCCGTCGGGCAGGTGCCACTCCAGCAGGGTGCCGACGATGGGGTCGCCGCCCTCGCCGAAGTATGCCGCGATCGCCAGCGCGACGCCGTTGATGCACGGCTCGACCTCGCCGTCGAAGTAGGGCTCGTCCTCGTGCTCCCAGCGGACCCCGTCCCGCACCCGCCCGACGGCGCGGCGCGCCTCGGGCGAGACCGGATCCAGGCCGAACTCCATGAGCGCCTGCAGCGAGAAGTGGGTGCTCGTCCAGGCATCGAAGAACGGCCGGTCCTCCGGGGCCCAGCCGGGCCGGTAGGTGCCGCCGTCCCAGCGGCCGTCCGCATCCTGCAGCGCGAGGAGCTCGGCACCCCAGCCCTCGCGCGCCACCCGCGCGCGCTCGGCCGCCACCTCGTCGGGCGGAGCGTCGGCCAGGTCGCGCAGCACCTGCCACCGGATCGCGGGGTCGCCTTCGAGCAGCCACTCCATGACATCCATGGCGTGAAGCTACACCTCACCTCCGACACGCAGCAGTGCCGGCACGTAACAGTGCCCGGCCGGGCCTCGAAGCCGGGGAGAATGGGCGGATGGACTGGCAGATCTCCGAGGACACGGTGCCCTCGGCCCCGGTGACGGAGGCCGACGCCCGTCTGCTGCTCGGCCGGCCTCCGGCCACCGGGGCCTGGCGCGACGGCGACCCGGCAGGCGACCGGCGGTTCGCGTCCTTCGGCGCGTTCGAAACCGAGAGCGGCGCCGTGCTGCCCGGCATCCGCCTCGCCTTCGAGACCTGGGGCGAGCTCAACGCCGCCCGCGACAATGCCGTCCTGATCTGCCACGCGCTCACCGGCGACAGCCACGTGCGCGGGCCCGCCGGACCCGGGCATCCGACCTCCGGCTGGTGGGGCGATGTCGTGGGCCCGGGCGCGGGCATCGACACGGACCGCTGGTTCGTCGTCGCTCCGAACATCCTCGGCGGATGCCAGGGGTCGACCGGTCCGGCCAGCATCGCGCCGGACGGCTACGAGTGGGGTTCGCGGTTCCCCTACCTCACCATCCGCGATCAGGTGGCCGCGCAGGTGCGCCTGGCCGACGCGCTGGGCATCCACCGCTGGGCGGCGGTCGTCGGCGGATCGATGGGGGGCATGCACGCGCTGGAGTGGGCGGTCACCCACCCCGACCGTGTCGCCCGGCTCGCGGTCCTGTCCGCGCCGCCCGCCAACACCGCCGACCAGATCGCGCTGAACTCCGTGCAGGCCGAGGCGATCCGCGTCGACCCGCGCTTCCAGGGCGGCGAGTACTACGACGCCGCCGACGGGGACGGTCCGCATCGCGGCCTGGCGCTCGCGCGTCGCATGGCGCTGCTGAACTACCGCAGCCCCACCGAGCTGAACCAGCGCTTCCAGCGCTCCTGGCAGTCCGACGTCAGCCCCCTCGGCGGCGGAGGGCGGTTCGCCGTCGAGTCGTACCTCGACTTCCACGGCAACAAGTTCACGCGGCGCTTCGACGCGAACTCGTACATCCGGCTCGTCGCCGCCATGGACTCGCACGACATCGGCCGCGACCGCAGCGGGGTCGAGCAGGCCCTCGCCGGCGTCACGGCGACCTCCCTGGTGCTCGGGATCGACAGCGACCGGCTGTTCCCGGTGGACGGGCAGCACCGGATCGCACGAGGCATCCCGCACACCCTGGACGGGGATGCGGCGGTGGTGCTCGTCAGCGACTTCGGGCACGACGGCTTCCTCATCGAGACCGCCGCCGTCGGCGCGCATCTGGGGCGTCTGCTCGCCTCGCCCGGGCAGCCCCTCAGCCGGGACGCGTCTCAGTCCGTGCGCAGATAGCGCCAGGGCAGCGCGCCGGTCTCCAGGCGGTGGCGGGCGGATGCCGCTCCGGCCCCGAACTCGGCGTAGTCGGCGTCGCCCTGCCAGAGGAAGGCCGGGCCGGTCGGAGTCTGCGCGGCAACCGTCTGGAACTCCTCGACACCTCGCAGGCGGACCACCGACAGCGCGGCATCGACGTCCTCCTGGCCGGAGAGGCCGTGCAGGGTCACCCACGTGGGCGGGTAGAGGGTGAGCTCGGCGCGCGCGTGCCGGCGCAGCACCGTCTCGGGGCGCATCCACTGCGCCGAGACGACCTCGTCTGCCGAGAGCACCACCTGCGTCCGCGCGGCCCGCGCGGCGAAGAACCACGTGCGGATGCGCAGCGCGATCCCCGGCGGCGGGTCCCAGCGGGACATCGGCAGCAGCTCGGCCGGATCCACGGCGATCCCCACCTCCTCGAGGGTCTCCCGCGCGCCGGCACGCCGTGCGACGACCGGCTCCGGCTCGTCCGCGCTCAGAGTGTCGACCGGCTCGGTCTTCCCACCTGGGAACACCCACGCGCCGGCGAACGAGCCGCGGTCGGGGCGCTCCATCATGAGCACCTCCGGGCCCTGCGCCCCCTCACGCAGCAGCACGACGGTCGCCGCGACCGGGACGTCCGGGTCGTCGATGTCTTCGGGGCGCCGCGCGCGGGCCTCGTCCATCGAGTCGGCGATCGCGCGCAGCGCGCGTGATCCCGGTGGGTCGGCCTCAGGCATCCGGCTCACCGTCGAGCGCCGCCTCCAGGCGGCGGACCTTGCCCTCCAGCTCGCCGGTGTGTCCGGGCCGGATGTCGGCCTTAAGCACCAGCGACACGCGTGAGCCGAAGGGCATCACCGCCTCGGTGGCGCGCCGGACGACGTCAATGACCTCATCCCATTCACCCTCGACCTCGGTGAACATCGACGTCGTGCGATGGGGCAGGCCGCTGGCGCGGACGACCGCGACGGCTGCGGCGACCGCGTCGTGGACCGAGCCGTCGGCGCGGCCGGTGCCGCTGGGTGCGACGGAGAAGGCGATGAGCATGGCAGTCCTCTCATTCGGCGGGCACGGCCCGCGGTGCGGACCGCTGCCGTGCGGTGACGGGGTGCGGCGCACGCACCCGGGCGAGCTTGACCAGTGACCAGGCGAACAGGGCGACCGCGCCGGCGTTGCGGATGGTGAGGGCGAGCACCGCGTCCACCTCGGGATTGGGCACGGTCATCAGCCCGGAGTACAGGATCGGGTAGACCAGCTGGGTGAGCCCGGCGACCACCAGCCCGAGGATCGCGATGCGCCACCAGCGGGCGCGGTCGAGGACGAGCCCGAGCACCAGCGGAGCGATGATCCACAGATAGAACTGGGGTGAGCCCACCTTGTTCACGACGATGAGGGCCGTCACCAGCGCGAGCGCCAGCGCCGGGAAGACCGCGGCGAACGAGGCGCCGCGCCAGGTCTTGATCGCCCCGAGCGCGAGGATCGCCAGCAGCGCGATCACCAGCAGCGGTGTCATGACCGCGATGACGGCATCGACCTGCGGCCCGGTTGCCTGGAAGGTGAGCATCGGCGAGTCGTAGTAGATCCAGGCGTCTGCCGCACCGAGGGCCGCGAGCCAGAGGTAGACACCGCTCACCGGCGCCTCGATCTGCAGGCCGCGCCCGGTCTGATCGCCGATGAATCCGAGGATGTGCGCCAGCCCGCCGGCAGCGGCTACGGCGACCACCATCACCGCGGAGACGGCGGCCGCCGCACCGAACACGGCCCACCGCCGGCGCAGGACGACGAAGGCCGCCGCGAGCAGGGCCGCCGGCCAGACCTTCACCCATGTGGCGACGGCGAGCAGCGTCGCCCCCAGCCACGGCCTGCCCACGAGCCACAGGCCGCCCATGATCGCCAGCGGCACGGTGATCGCGTCGATGCGGTAGAGCGCGACGGGGCCCAGCAGCAGCAGGAAGGCGAGCCAGTACCAGGCCGCGATGATGCGTCCTCGCGACCGGCCCCGGCCGATCAGCACGGCGAACCCCACGGCATCGACCGCGACGGCCACGATCGCCCAGGCCACGAAGTAGCCGCCCGCCCAGGCGATCAGCTGCGCGAGCACCATCGGCACGAGCGCCAGCTGCGGGTACACCCACTGCTCGTGCACCCCGACGATGTGGCCGGCCAATGCAGCCCGCGACCACGGGTCGTAGACGTTGCCGATGTCGCCCATCGGATCATTGGGCAGCACATAGCCGAGCACCGCGATGCCCACGTGGACGACGGCGAACGCGATCCACAGCACCGCCCGCCTCGACACGATTCGAGTGTACGTCCCCGTCACTGCAGCAGCTGTGCGACCGCGTGCGGCAGCGCGTCGGCGACGTCCAGTGCCGTGATCGGTCCGCCGTGGGGGCCGAGGGCGTCGACGGCGATCTGCGCTGCCCGGGCGTGCAGCTGCGCGCCGGCGGCACCGAGGTCGACCAGCGCGTCGACGTCGAGGGTGCGCGAGGCGGCCGCCGCGGCCACGAGCGCACCCAGGACCCCGCCCAGCACGTCCCCCGTGCCCGCGGTGGCCAGCCACGGGGTCGAGGGCCCGACCCGCGCGGTCTTCCCGCCGGGAGCGGCGATGATCGTGACGCTGCCCTTGAGCAGCACGGTCGCGCCCAGCGCGCGGGCGGTCTCAGCGGCCGCCGCGGCACGAGCGTCGTCGTCGGCGTCCGCAGCGACCGGGTCCAGACCCAGACGCTTCCGCAGCGCGTCGTGCTCGCTCGCGTGCGGGGTGACCAGCATCGGCGCGGCGGCCTCCGGCGCGAAATCGAGCGCACCGGCATCGACGACCACCGGGGCCGAGCCGGAGAGGATGCCGCGCAGCGCCGTGGCCTCGGCGGCCGGGCGATCTGCGGCATCCGTTCCCGATCCGATCACCCACGCCTGCACGCGGCCGTCGCCGAGCACGGTCTCGGGTCGGCGCGCCAGCACGAGCCGGGACGGGGCGTCGGGCCCGACATAGCGGACCATGCCGATCCCGGTGCGCCACGCGGCCTCGACCCCGAGCACGGCGGCACCAGGGTAGGCATCCGACCCCGTGCGCAGGCCGACCACGCCGCGGGTGTACTTGTCGTCGGCGGAGTGCGGGGCGCGGATCGGCTCGGTCATCGCCGCCTCGTCGCGTCCTGGACCTCGCCGATCAGCTCCTCGATGACGTCCTCGAGGAACAGCACGCCGGTCAGCGCCCCGCCGGCGTCGCGGACCGCCGCGAGGTGACGGCCCGCCTGCCGCATCGCCGCGAGGGCGTCCTCCAGGTCGGTGACCTCGCGCACGGGCAGCATCCGGTGGATGCGCTTGGCCGGAATCGGAGAGGTCACCGTCGATTCGGCATCCGGACCTTCGGCCACCTGCAGGATGTCCTTGAGGTGCACGTAGCCGATGGGCGTCTCCGCGGCGTCGACGATGATGTACCGGGAGAAGCCGTGCTTGGCCACCGCGCGCTCGATCTGCGCGGGTGTCGTGTTCGCCGGGAGGGTGACCAGGGATGCCAGGGGCACAGCGACATCCTTCGCCTTCTTGTCGGTGAACTCCACCGCCGCCGCAACCGTCCCGGACACATCGTCGAGCAGACCCTCCTCACGCGAGCGGCTCACGATCGTGGCCACCTCGTCGAGCGTGAACGTCGACGCCGCCTCGTCCTTCGGCTCGGCGCCGAACAGGCGGATGATGTGGTTGGCGATCCAGTTCAGCGAGACGATGATCGGGTGGAAGACCCGCGAGACCCACACGAGCGGGGTCGCGAGCATGAGCACCGCGCGATCGGGCAGCGAGAACGCGAGGTTCTTCGGCACCATCTCGCCGAACACGACGTGCAGGTACGAGACGATCACCAGCGCGATGACGAACGCGATCGTGCCGATGGCCGCCTCGCTCCAGCCGGTGAGGCCCAGCGGCACAGCGAGGAGGTGGTGGATGGCGGGCTCGGAGACGTTCAGGATCAGCAGCGAGCAGATCGTGATGCCCAGCTGGCTGGTCGCCAGCATGAGGGTGGCGTGCTCCATCGCGTAGAGCGCCGTCCTGGCCGATCGGGAGCCCTTCTCGGCGAGCGGCTCGATCTGCGAGCGGCGCGCGGAGATGACGGCGAACTCGGCGCCGACGAAGAACGCGTTGGCGGCCAGCAGCACGACGAGCCAGATGATGCCCGACCAGTCGCTCATCGGCCGTCACCCCCCTCGTGCTGTTCGTCGCCGTCCTGTCCGTCGCTCGGTGCGGCGGTGAACCGCACGCGGTCCACGCGCCGGCCGTCCATCCGCGCCACGGTGAGCGTTCCGCCCTCCAGGGGCACCTCGTCGCCGACCGCGGGGATGCGCTCCAGCACGCTCATCACGTAGCCGCCCACGGTGTCGTATACGTCGCCTTCGGGAACGATGACGCCGGCGCGATCGCGGACCTCGTCAGGGCGCAGATCGGCGGGGAACGTGAGCGACTCCAGCCCCCGCACGATCCCCGCGCGGCTGCGATCGTGCTCGTCGAACACCTCGCCGACGATCTCCTCCACGAGGTCTTCGAGGGTCACCACCCCGGCGGTGCCTCCATACTCGTCGACGACGACCGCCATCTGATAGCCGCGCGCCCGCAGCTCGGACAGCAGGCCGTCCAGGTGCAGCGTCTCGGGCACCCGCAGCGGCTCGGTCGAGATGGCGCCCGCGGGAACCTCGGCGCGCTTGGCGCGGGGCACCGAGACGGCCTGCTTGAGGTGGGCGACACCGACGATGTCGTCCATCGATTCGTCGAAGACGGGGAACCGGCTGTGGCCCGTGCGCCGGGCGAGCTGGATGATGTCGTCGACCGAGTCTCCGACGGCGACCGCGTGCACGCTCGGCCGGGCGGTCATGACGTCGGCGGCGCTGAGCCTGGAGAACCTGAGGGTGCGATCCAGGAGGGATGCCGTGTCCTTCTCGAGCACGCCCGCGCTCGCCGAGCGGCGCACGAGGCTGGACAGCTCCTCGGCCGTGCGCGCGCCGGACAGCTCCTCCTTCGGCTCGATGCCGAAGGAGCGGATCAGCGCGTTGGCGCTGCCGTTGAGGACTGCGACGGCGGGACGGAAGACGGTTGTGAAGGCGACCTGGAACGGCATGACGAGCTTCGCGGTCTGCCGCGGCAGCGCGAGGGCGAAGTTCTTCGGCACGAGCTCGCCGAGGATCATCGACAGGATCGTGGCGACCGCCACGCCGATGACGGCTGCGATCGGGCGCGACACCGCCTCATTGAGCCCCCACCCCTGCATCACCGGACCGAGCAGCGCCGAGATCGCCGGCTCCATGGTGTAGCCGGTGAGCAGCGTCGTGAGGGTGATTCCGAGCTGTGCGCTGGACAGATGGGTCGAGGTGATCCGCAGCGCGCTGATCGTGAGGCTGAGCCGGGTCTCGCCCCGGGAACGTCGCGCTTCCAGCTCGGCGCGATCGAGATTGACGAGGGCGAACTCGGATGCCACGAACAGCCCGGTGCCCACGATGAGCAGGAGCCCCACGCCCAGCATGATCCACTCGTACATCACGCGACCCCCTGCGGGTCATGCCCGCGCATCGAGGTGGGGTGGGGCCAGCATCTGCAACTGGGAGGGTCGTCCATCAGGCCATCCAGTGTACGGCAACGGCTACCAGCTGACGGGGAGCGCCTTGCCCTCTTCGTAGCCTGCGGCCGACTGCAATCCGACCCGGGCGCGCTCGTGGAATTCGGGCACCGACACCGCGCCGGCATAGGTGAACGACGAGCGCACGCCCGAGGTGATCATGTCGAGCAGGTCCTCCAGGCTCGGCCGCAGGGGGTCGAGGTAGATCTTCGACGACGAGATTCCCTCGGCGAACAGCTCCTTGCGGGCCAGCTCGTACGGGTCCAGCCGGCCGAAGCGCTCGTGCACGGCCTTGGTCGAGGCCATGCCCCAGGATTCCTTGTAGACGCGGCCCGAGGCATCCGTCTGCAGCTCCCCCGGCGCCTCGATGGTGCCGGCGAACCACGAGCCGATCATCACCGACGATGCGCCCGCGGCCAGCGCCAGGGCGACGTCACGCGGATAGCGCACTCCGCCGTCGGCCCACACGTGGGCTCCCATGACGCGCGCCGCCTCCGCGCTCTCCAGCACGGCCGAGAACTGCGGGCGGCCGACCGCGGTCATCATGCGCGTCGTGCACATCGCACCGGGTCCGACCCCGACCTTGAGGATGTCCGCTCCCGCGGCCACGATGTCGTGCACGCCCTCGGCGGTGACCACGTTGCCGGCTGCCAAGGGGATGCCGAGGTCGAGGTCGGCGATCGTGCGCAGCGCGCGCAGCATCCCCTCCTGGTGCCCGTGCGCGGTGTCGACCACGAGCACATCGACACCGGCGGCGGCGAGCGCCTTCGCCTTGGCGCCCACATCGCCGTTGATGCCCACGGCGGCGGCCACGATGAGCCGGCCGTCGCGGTCGACCGCGGGCCGGTAGAGGGTGGCGCGCAGAGCCGTGCGGCGGGAGAGCGTGCCCACGACCAGCCCGTGGTGCAGCACGCAGACGATCTCGGCGTCGGCGCCCACGAGCAGGTCGAACGCGTGCCGCGCGCTCTCGACGTCGTCCGCATCGATCGACGGCGTCCCGCCGCGGGCCAGGTCGCCCAGGCGGGCGTCGGGCAGCGCGGTGCCCAGGCGGGCCGCAGACACGATGCCCTCGACGCGGTCGATGGGCAGGTTGTCGGCGGGGCCGGCGGCGACCACGATGCCGTGGCCCGCCGTCGCCGGCAGCAGCCGCGCGGCATCCGCCACGCTCGCCTCCGGCGGGAGCACCAGCGGGGTGTCCCACGGGACGGGCTGGCCCTTGACCCACCGGATGGCGGCATCCAGCTCCTGCAGGGGCATGTCCTGGGGCAGCACTCCGAGGCCGCCGCGGCGCGCGAGCGTGGCCGCGAGCCGTGCCCCGGTCACCGAGTTCATGTTGGACGAGACGATCGGAATCGTCGCCGCGGTGCCGTCGCCGGGGGCCAGATCGACATCGAGCCGGCTGGTGATCGCCGATCGCCGGGGGACGAGGAACACGTCCGAATAGGTCAGGTCGACATCCGGCCGCTCGCCGTAGAACTCCATGTGCGTCAAGGGTAGTGCTTTGCGGTCCGGCATCACCCAGGCAGACTGGATTAGGCTTGAAGCGGTCGTGCGCGCGGGGATTGTCCGCCCGTGTGTCTCCAGGATCCACAGACGAAAGCAGGCGATCGAGCGTGTCCAGTCAGGTCACGGGCGCAGGGGTGTCGAGCGAAGGCGATTTCGGCGCCAATGAATGGCTCGTCGACGAGCTCTACGAGAAGTTCCGAGCCGACCGGAACTCCGTCGACAAGGAGTGGTGGCCGATCCTCGAGTCCTACCACCCGGTCAGCGGGGATGTCACGGGCGGAGCGGATGCCGCGGCCCACGGCGACACCGCAGCCGACGACACCGCCGCGCCAAACGGCGGCGGCACGCCGGCGGCAGCCGAACCCCGCCCGCTGACGGCGCCGATCCCGGTGCTCGGCGCGCAGCCCGTGGCCCGGACCACGGCGAAGCCGGCCGCACCGCAGCCGATCCCCGCACAGGTGCCCAAGCCCGCCCGCACCGAGGCGGAGACCGACGACGAAGACCGGGTGACCCCGCTGCGCGGTCTGCCGAAGACCCTCGCGGCCAACATGGACCAGTCGCTGACCGTGCCGACCGCCACGAGCGTGCGCACGATCCCGGCGAAGCTCATGATCGACAACCGCATCGTGGTGAACAACCACCTGTCGCGCACCCGCGGCGGAAAGATCAGCTTCACCCACCTGATCGGCTGGGCGATCATCAGGGCGCTCAAGGAGTTCCCGAGCCAGAACGTGTTCTACGCCGAGGTGGACGGGAAGCCCTCGGTCGTGGCGCCCGCCCACATCAACCTGGGCATCGCGATCGATCTGCCCAGGCCGGACGGCTCGCGCGCACTGCTGGTGCCGAGCATCAAGCGCGCCGACACGCTCAGCTTCAACGAGTACCTCGCCGCGTATGAGGACCTGGTGCGCCGGGCACGCGCGAACGAGCTGACCCCGGGCGACTTCGCCGGCACGACGATTTCGCTGACCAACCCGGGCGGCATCGGCACCGTCCACTCGGTGCCCCGCCTGATGAAGGGCCAGGGCTGCATCATCGGCGCGGGCGCGCTGGAGTACCCCGCCGAGTTCCAGGGCACGAGCGAGAAGACCCTCAACGAGATGGCGATCGGCAAGACGATCACCCTCACGAGCACCTACGACCATCGCGTCATCCAGGGCGCCGGCTCCGGCGAGTTCCTGCGGAAGGTGCACGAGCTGCTGACCGGGCAGCGCGGGTTCTACGACGAGATCTTCGCGGCAGCCCGCATCCCCACCGCGCCCATCCGCTGGGCCAGCGACATCAACGTCGACATCGCCGAGCGGGTCGACAAGACCGCGCGTGTACAGGAGCTGATCAACTCCTTCCGCGTGCGCGGTCACCTGATGGCCGACATCGATCCCCTCGAGTACCGGCAGCGGACGCACCCCGACCTGGAGATCGAGAGCCACGGCCTGACCTTCTGGGACCTGGACCGAGAGTTCGTCACGGGCGGGTTCGGCGGCAGGCGCACGATGAAGCTGCGCGACATCCTCGGAGTGCTGCGCGACTCGTACTGCCGCACGATCGGCATCGAGTACATGCACATCCAGGATCCCGTCCAGCGCAAGTGGTTCCAGGAGAACCTCGAGGTCAAGTACCAGAAGCCCAGCCAGGACGAGCAGGTGCGCATCCTCAGCAAGCTCAACCAGGCTGAGGCGTTCGAGACGTTCCTGCAGACGAAGTTCGTCGGCCAGAAGCGCTTCTCGCTCGAAGGCGGCGAGTCGCTCATCCCCCTGCTCGATCAGGTGCTCAAGGGCGCCGCCGAGGTCGGCCTGGACGGCGCGGCCATCGGCATGGCGCACCGCGGCCGGCTCAATGTGCTCACGAACATCGCCGGCAAGACGTATGGCCAGGTGTTCCGCGAGTTCGAGGGCGCGGTCGCGGTCGGCAACAAGAGCGGCTCCGGCGATGTGAAGTACCACCTCGGCACCGACGGCACGTTCGTCGCCGAGGGCGGCGAGACCCTTCCGGTGCACCTCGCGGCCAACCCGTCCCACCTGGAGACGGTGGACGGCGTGCTCGAGGGCATCATCCGCGCGAAGCAGGACCGCAAGCCGATCGGCTCGTTCTCGTACCTGCCGATCCTCGTGCACGGCGATGCGGCCTTCGCCGGCCAGGGAGTCGTGGTCGAGACGCTGCAGATGTCGCAGCTGCGCGGCTACCGCACCGGCGGCACCATCCACGTCGTGGTCAACAACCAGGTGGGCTTCACCACGACCCCGCAGGACGGTCACACCTCGGTGTACGCCACGGATGTCGCCAAGACGATCCAGGCGCCGATCCTGCACGTCAACGGCGATGACCCGGAGGCGGTCGTCCACGTCGCCGAGGTCGCCTTCCGCTACCGCGAGGAGTTCCACCGCGACATCGTCATCGACCTGATCTGCTACCGCCGGCGCGGGCACAACGAGGGCGACGACCCGTCGATGACCCAGCCGCTGATGACGAACCTCATCGAGGCGAAGCGCTCGGTGCGGCGTCTGTACACCGAGGCTCTGGTCGGTCGCGGCGACCTGACCGAAGAGGAGTACGAGAAGGCGAAGCAGGACTTCCAGAGCCGTCTGGAGATCGCGTTCACCGAGACGCACGAGGCAGAGACCGGTGCCAACGAGATCGTCGAGGCGACGATCGTCGAGGAGGATCGCGCGCCGGGCGAGCTGCAGACCACCGGCGTCTCGCGCGCCATCGTCGAGAAGATCGGGGATGCCTTCGTCAACCGGCCGGAGGGCTTCACCGTTCACACCAAGCTCCAGCAGCTCATGGAGAAGCGGCGCGACATGAGCCGCAACGGCAGCATCGACTGGTCGTTCGGCGAGCTGCTCGCCTTCGGCTCGCTGCTGCTGGAGGGCACGCCGGTGCGACTGGCGGGCCAGGACTCGCAGCGCGGCACGTTCGTCCAGCGCCACTCGGTGCTGCACGATCGCACCAACGGTCAGGAGTGGATCCCGCTCACGAACCTCAGCGACAGCCAGGGCCGGTTCTGGGTGTACAACTCGCTGCTCAGCGAGTACGCCGCGATGGCCTTCGAGTACGGGTACTCGGTCGAGCGCTCGGACGCGCTCGTGCTCTGGGAGGCGCAGTTCGGCGACTTCGCGAACGGCGCCCAGTCGGTCGTGGACGAGTACATCTCGGCGGCCGAGCAGAAGTGGGGCCAGCAGTCGAGCGTCGTGCTGCTGCTGCCGCACGGCTATGAGGGTCAGGGACCGGACCACTCGTCCGCGCGCATCGAGCGCTTCCTGCAGATGTGCGCGCAGGACAACATGACCGTGGCACGGCCGTCGACGCCGGCATCCTATTTCCACCTGCTGCGCCGCCAGGCCTACGTGCGTCCGCGCCGCCCGCTCATCGTGTTCACGCCGAAGGCGATGCTGCGACTGCGCGGCGCGACCAGCTCGGTGGAGGACTTCACCACCGGCCGTTTCGAGCCGGTGCTCGACGACGATCGCGGGGTCGACAAGAGTGCGGTCACGCGGGTGCTGCTGCACTCGGGCAAGATCCACTGGGACCTGCGGGCCGAGCTCGACAAGAACCCGAACCCCGAGATCGCGCTCGTGCGCCTCGAGCAGTTCTACCCCGCGCCGATCAGCGAGCTCAACGCCGCGATCGACAGCTACCCGAATGCGGAGCTGGTGTGGGTGCAGGACGAGCCCGAGAACCAGGGGGCGTGGCCGTTCATCGCACTGGAGGTCGTCAAGCATCTGCACGGCCGCACCATCCGACGGGTGTCGCGGCCGTCGGCGGCCTCTCCGGCGACCGGTTCGCCGAAGGTGCACGCGACCGAGAGTGCGGAGATCCTCACCGAGGCGCTCGCGCGATAGTCTGCGCCCGTGGGCGGTGAGCGGTACTGGGGCGCGAAGCGCCTGGTGCAGGTGATCGCGCTCGTGCTCGCGGTGCTGGGTGCGTGGCTCATGCTGGTGATGCCCAGCTACGGCACGGCGACGACGGACTCGACCGGTGCCGAGACGTTCGCGACCCTCTCGATGCTGGATGCCGTGGGCCCGGCCGCGCGCGGGCTGGCCGCGGTGCCGGTGGCGATCGCGCTGCTGCCCCTGTTCGGTGTGGGTCGCGCCTGGCAGCCGCTGTCGATCGTCGCCTCCGTGCTGATGGGATGCTTCGTGCTGCTGGGCATCCTCAGCGTCGGGTTCTTCTACGTCCCGGCGCTGCTGGCCGGGCTGGTTGCGGTGTTCCTCGAGCCGCGCGGGGTGCGGCGACTGGTCGATTAGAACGGCGGCGGGTCGAGGTCGGCCCGGTGGCCGGTGGGGCTCGTCCAGAAGTCTTCGCCCGTGTCGGGGTCTCTCTCATGCTGCCAGAGCGTGCCGTGCTGGACGATGTGGTGTGGTTCGCACTGGGGGCCGAGGTTGTCGGCGGAGGTGGGACCTCCGTGTGCCCAGTCGAGCCGGTGGTCGATGTCGCAGTCGCGGGCCGAGCGTGAGCAGCCGGGAAACGTGCAGGTGGGCTGAGTGAGTCTCACCCACCGGCGAAGGTCGGCGGGGGGCCGGCGAGTCTTGCGGTCGACATCGAGAATGGTGCCGGTCACGGGGTGGGTGAGGATCCGGACCCACGACTTCGCCTTCCCGGCGAGCTTCTTCGCCGTATCGAGGTCGATGGGTCCGTATCCGTCGAGGGTCGCCGGCTGCTTGTCGTGGCCGAGCAGGGTGAGCACGGGCACGGTGATCGCGACGACGGGGTCGATGCGGTCGTCGCCGCCGGTGAGCAGGTCGGCGGCGACGTCGGCGCGCAGCTGGGCGAGGGTGCGCGTCTCGTCGGCCTGAGTGCGCAGGTGCCGGGCACGGGTGTCGATCACATTCCAGGCTGCGTGCAGGGCGACCGTGGGTGCTTCGATGGTCAGCGTCGACATGGCGTCGTCGCCGTCGTTGAGCCACGCCGTCCTGTGCTTCGCTGCCACCTTGTGGCGATCTTCGATCGATGACGGGTGGACCCGGTCGCGGACCACCCGCACCCGCACCCGCAGCTTCGCGGGTGTGAGGGTCTGTGCGGAGGACGAGACCTGCTCGTCGAAGAGCGTCCACGCCTCCTTCGCCGTGGCGGACAGATCGCTCGCAGCGGTCGCCGCGATGCGGGCATTGGGCTCGGAGACCGCGCCGCCGAGGAACAGCGCCCACAGCTTCGGGCAGCGGCGTTTGAGGGTGTCGGCCAGGTTCGCCTTCGCGCGCACGGTGGTCTCGGACATCCGCAGCCGCACCGCGATGTCCGCCGCTGCGGCCCGGACCGCGAGGTCGCGGCGGTCGCGGCGCACGTGCGCTGCCGTCCGCTCCCGCGGGTCGATCCAGTCCGAGTCGAGGGTCGGATCCGGGCCCACCCACGGGTCGGGGTTCTTGCGGGCGTCGCGCAGCAGCTGGGCCATAGCCGCGTACTGCTCCGCGATCAGCACCCGAGCGCGGGCGTGGGTGTCTTCCAGTACGATCAGCGCATCCCGCGCCGGGTCTGATGCGCGCGGCTCACCCGGCGGAAGCGCCCACTCCGCCGGATCGACATCGATCATGTCGGCGGGGTCGATCATGTCGTGCCAGGCGGCGTCCGCATCCAGCCCTCGCGGTTCACCCGCATACAGTGGCGTGGGTTTCTTCATACTTCGAGTGTACGAGGGGCCTCCGACATCCGGGATTTCGTTCTAGCACCAAGGGCATCACAGCGGGTTGCGCGCGAGCACCCGCGCGATGAACTTGCTCTTGCCGCTGTTGTATGCCGCGCGGTCGTTTCCGAACGAGCGAGCCAGCCGCTGCTTCAGTGACCCATACTCCCGCGCGAGCCCATCGTCGGCTCGAAGGGCATCACGGAACATCAGATGGTCGCGCGCCCACCGGGAGCCGAACTCGCAGATGTGAACGTGGACGTCGCGCGGGCGCTCAGCCGGAGGCCTGAAGAAACAGAGCTCCACGCTGCGCGCGCGCAACACCAAGCCCAACGATTCGAGTGCCGGACGAAACGTCGGCTCGTCATTCAGATCGGGGACCTGAACCTGGAGATCGATGACGGGCTTGGCGGTAAGTCCAGGCACTGCGGTCGACCCGACATGATCGATCACGACATCCCTTGACGTCAATACTGAACGAAGTCGGCCGGTCCAGTATGCCGCCGCGCGGCTCCACCTCGGATCAGGCGCATGCAGGGCGACCCGCTCCCCCCGGGGCATATCAAACCACTCGGTATCCGAAACGTTCACAGCTCCCACATTGACACGCGCCGATCTCTCCGTGCGCACGACCGCACTCGTCAGAGGTGGCGAGTAGCCTCTCCTCGTGGCCGATCCGGTGTCCCCGTGCGTGCTGTGCGGCGCGGCCGATGCACCGGTCCGGACCGCCGCCGGCGCGCTCCAGTGCCGGGTCTGCGGATGGTGCATCGGCGACAGCCCCGACAGCGAGCTGCCACGCCACCGCGTCGACGTCGTCTACTACCTGCTGTGGAACGATCGCATCAAGATCGGCACGTCGTCGCAGCCCCGCGCGCGCCTCAGCGCGATCTGGCACCACGAACTGCTGGCCTTCGAGCGCGGCGGACGAGAGCTCGAGCGACGCCGTCACGGCGACTTCGCGCATCTGCGCGAGGGCGGGGAGTGGTTCACGGCGACGCCCGAGCTGCGCGCGCACTGCCGGACGCTGGCCGGTGACATCCCGCCCTGGGACGCGTACGCCCGCTGGGTCGCCGACGCACTCCGTGCAGCCGTCAGCTGAGCCGGCGACGCATCTGACGCCGTTCGCCTAACCTCGGTGCATGGAACTCCTGCGTCTCGCGGAGCGATTCGTCGCCGCACGCTTCCCCAGTGTCGACATCGCTGTCGTCGGCGGCAGCACCTCGCGCGGAACGCGCACAGCCACGAGCGACATCGATCTGCTGCTGATCGGCGATCACGCAGTCACGGATGGGCGCACCAGTCTCGCCGCAACGTACGCATTCGAGGGTGAGCCGATCGAGGTCTTCGCGTACACTCCGGCCGCCTTCGAGGAGTGGGCGCAGTCCGGGCTCGCGCAGTTCCGTCCGGTGATTCTCGACCTCCTTCTCGAAGGAACACCGCTGCGCGACACGCCTGCGCTGCGCGACCTGCGCATCCATTGGCGACCCATCTTCGATGCCGGCCCCTCCGCGGAACAGCACGAGCTCGACCTGCGCCGGTATGCCGTTACGGACCTCATCGACGATCTTCGCGATGCCGCAGACGACCTCGAACGGGCAGTCATCGCCTTCACCCTCTTCAAGAGGCTCGCCGAGCTGCTGCTGATCAGCAACGGCTGCTGGATCGGGACGGGAAAGCACCTGCCGCGCCGCCTGCGGGAGTGGGATGCTGAACGCACAGAAGCACTCGCACAGCCCCTGCTCGCGCGCGACTTCGATGCGTTCGCAGGCCAGGCAGCGCGCGAGCTCGAGCTCTTGGGCGGCCGGCTCCAGACCGGCTTCGTTCGATGAATCCCCTGACAGGCGTAGACTCGTCCCATGCTCGTCGTCGGCTCGATCGTGATCCGCGTGACCGACCTCCCGACCCAGCTCGCCTTCTGGACGCGGACGCTCGGGTACTCCGCGCGCGAGCCGATCGGCGACGACTTCGCACTCCTGGTCCCTCCCGACGGCATCAGCCCGAATGTGTCGCTGGACGCCGTGCCGTCGGAGCGGACGCTGCCTCCGCGCATCCATCTCGATCTGTACGCGCAGGATCAGGCGGCGGAGGTGCGGCGCCTCACCGAACTCGGCGCTCGCGAAGTGCACTGGAGCAAGCGCCCCGCCGACGCGGACTACGTCATCATGGAAGACCCGGAGGGCAACCGGTTCTGCGTCATCGACGCAGAGGAATGGTCGGGTTGGGCGCGCCGCTGAGGACGCGCAGACCCCCGGGCCCGGTCACCGGTCGAGCGCGGCCTCGGCGGCAGGCACGGATGCCTCGCGGTCGCCGGTCACGAGTCCGAGCCGCGTGCGCCGGTCGAGCAGGTCGTCGACAGTCAGCGCACCCTCTGCGATGACGCCCCAGGCGAGCTCCTGCGCCGTCACGCCGCGCGCGGCATCCATCCCGCCCGGAAGGGCCGCCACGGTCGAAGCCTCGGTGCCGTATCGGCGCACGAGCCGCCCCGGAGCGGCGATGTCGCCCAGCCGGTCGCGCGGCCATGCGCCGACGAGCGGGAGATCGCGGGTGCGGGATGCCGGGGCGACAAGCCCACGCCGGGCGATCGCCGCGTCGATGCCGTCCTCGGCCATCCGCCGGTAGGTCGTGAGCTTCCCGCCCACCACGCTGAGCACGCCCGATGTCGACTCGAGGATGGCATGGCGGCGAGACAGGTCGGCGGTCTCGCCCTCCGCGCTGTGCCGACCCACCAGCAGCGGTCGCAGCCCGGCGAACGCGCCGAGCACGTCGCGGCGGTCCAGGGGCACCTCCAGTGCCGTGCTGAGTGTGCCGAGGAGCATCGTGATCTCCGCTTCGGAGGGTTCGGGCACGTCCAGCAGCGGGCCGTCGACGGGCACGTCGGTGAGCCCGGCGTAGACCCGGCCGTGCGGCGCGGGCACGGTGAACACGACACGGCTGCGCGAGCCCGGCAGCGGCACGGTGAGCGAGACATCCGACCCGCCGAACCGGGCCGCGTCGAAGACGAGGTGGGTGCCGCGGCTCGGCCGCAGCCGCACGCTCGGATCGAGTTCCCCTGCCCAGACGCCCGTGGCGTTCAGCACCGCCCGCGCTCGGACGGTGAGCGTGCCTCCGCCCAGCTCGTCACGCAGCGTGACGGCGTCGCCGACTGCCTCGACGGCGGAGACTCGCGTGAGGATCCGGGCTCCGAACCCGGCCGCGGTGCGGGCCACCGCGACGACGAGGCGGACGTCGTCGATGAGCTGGCCGTCCCAGCCGCGCAGGCCCCCGCGGAGCGCAGCGCGGCGCACCGCCGGGGCCAGTGAGAGCACCGTGTCGGCGCCGATCGGCGTCGGCGCGCGCAGCACCGTGCCGGGTGTGCCGACGACCCTGCGCAGCCCGTCGCCGAGGAGATATCCCGCCCCGACGTATGCTCCGCGCGACATATGACCGGGGCTGTAGAGCGGCATCACCTGTGCCAGCGCGCGGGTGAGATGGGGCGCGACACGGGTCATCAGCACATGGCGCTCTGCCGCGCTCTCGTGGGCGATTCCGAACTGACCGGAGGCGAGGTAGCGCAGACCCCCGTGCACGAGCTTCGAGCTCCACCGGCTGGTCCCGAACGCGAGGTCCCGCCGCTCGACGAGCACCGTGGACAGGCCGCGGGAAGCGGCATCCAGCGCCAGTCCCACCCCGGTGATGCCACCGCCGACCACGAGCACGTCCACATGCGCCGTGTCCCCCAGCTCCACCAGCTCGCGCGTGCGGCGCGCCGCGTTCAGTCGCGTGTCGCCGGGGATCACGCGCCCACCGCCAGGTAGCCGCGCAGCGCGTAAGCGAGTTCGCGCTCCCACGCCTCGGGGTGCAGCCAGTCGGCCACGATCGGCGCCGACTGCACGGCGGACTGCGTGATGAGCAGCACCATCGCCGCGATCTCGCGCGGCTCGCCGTCGCGCACCGTGCCGTGGGCCTGGCCCGCGGCGATCAGCGTCTCCAGCCGCGCCAGGATTCCGCGCTGGCTCGTTCCCAGTCGCTCGAGGATGTACCGGCCGAGCAGCTCGGGGTCGGTTTCGCGCAGGCGGTTCAGCAGCGGCAGGTCGCGCACGTGCGCCGCCGCCGCGACGAGGCCGTCGACGATGTCGGTCGGCGATTCGTCGGATTCGCCGGCGCCCACCGCACCCCGGACCTCCTCGGTCAGCACCGCACCGTACAGCGCAGTGACATCCGGCCAATACCGGTAGATGGTCTGCCTGCTCACTCCGCTGCGCCGCGCGATGTCGGCGACGGTCGTGCGTCGCACGCCGTGCTCCTCCAGGGCCGCGCGCGCCGCGCGCAGGATGGCGTCACGGGTCTCGGCGACGGTGCCGTCGGACGCCTCCGCCTCAGTCATGTGACAAAGGTACATGATGTGTCATACTGTCGCGCATGACCTCCGCAGTCGGCGACGGTGCCGAGCGCCCCTCCCCCGCGCCCCCCATGCAGTGGGATGCGTGGGGCGACGGCTCCCGCGCGGCACATCTCCCGCCCGGGGCGAAGCAGATCCTCGCGCTCGTCCTCAAGGGCAAGCCCCGGGGCATCGCCCGCCGAGCCGCCGAGGCGGCGACCCTCACGCCCAGTCGGCTCGACGTTGCCAGCCTCAACGAGCTCGCCACGCTCGCGCCGACCACCGCCGATGACGCTGTGCGGATCCTTCATCTCGGCGGCAGGAGCACCCCCGACCTGCTCGCCCGCCGCCGCGACGAGGTGCAGGCTGCACCCGATGCGGTCGTCTCCCCCGAAGACCACACCCAGACCCTCGCGGTGCTCGCGCACTGCGCCGAGCACGACATCGTGGTCGTCCCCTTCGGCGGCGGAACCAGCGTCGTGGGCGGGGTGGATCCGGACGCCGGAGGCCATCGCGCCGTCATCACCCTCGACCTGTCGCGCACCGCGGGCCTCATCGCCCTCGACGAGGTTTCGCTGCTGGCGACCTTCGGCGCCGGCACCACGGGCCCGCAGGCCGAGGAGCTGCTGAGCCGGCACGGGCTCACTCTCGGCCACTTCCCGCAGAGCTTCGAGTTCGCCAGTCTCGGCGGCTTCGCGGCGACGCGCTCGAGCGGCCAGGCCTCTCGGGGCTACGGGCGCTTCGACGACCTCGTGCACGCCCTCGTGGTCGCCACGCCCGTCGGCGAGCTGCGCCTCGGGCGCGCGCCCGCCAGCGCTGCCGGGCCCGATCTTCGCGAGCTCATCCTCGGCTCGGAAGGCGCGTTCGGCGTCATCACCGAGGTCACGGTGCGCGTGCGCCTCAAGCCCACCCGCACCGCGTACGCGAGCTGGACATTCCCCGATTTCGACGCCGGCGCCGAGGCCCTGCGCGAAGCCACGCAGCGCGGCATCCAGCCCACCGTCGTGCGCCTGTCGGACGAGACCGAGACGCGCATCAACGCTGTCATGGGCGGTCATCTCACGCGGATGAACGGATGCCTCGCGATCGCCACCGCGGACGGCGCCACCGCCGACGGCGACGAAGGCGCTGCCGAGCTCGCCCGCCTCGATGAGGTCTTCCGCGCGCACGGAGCGAAGCCGCGCGGCGAGGACCCCGCCCGCTCGTGGGAGCGCGGCCGCTTCGACGCCCCCGGACTGCGCGACACGCTGATGGACATCGGCGTGCTCGCCGAGACGCTCGAAACAGCGACGATCTGGGCGGCGCTGCCCGAGCTGAAGGCCGCCGTCACCGCCGCGCTCACCGACGCCCTCGACGGGCGGCCGCAGATCATGTGCCACATCTCGCACGTCTATCCCGCCGGCGCGTCGCTCTACTTCACCGTGATCGCCCCGCTCGATGCCGATCCGGTCGCGCAGTGGGCACGGGCCAAGGACGCCGCCTCTCGCGCCATCGTCGCCTCGGGGGGAACCATCACGCACCACCATGCGGTCGGCACCGACCATCGCTCCTATCTCACCGAAGAGATCGGGGATCTCGGCGTCGAGGTGCTGCGCGCGGTCAAGCGCACTCTGGATCCGCGCGGCATCCTCAATCCCGGCAAACTGATCCCGTGAGGATCGCCGTCGTCGTCAACCCCGCCGCCCGCTCCGGGGTGCACAGCAGCATCGGGCCCACGGTCGTGAAGCGCCTGCGCGAGCGCGGGCACACCGTGACGGTGATCAGCGGCGGCAGCACGGCCGAGACCTCTCAGCTGATCCGCACCGCCGTCGAGGTCGGCACCGACGCGGTCGCAGTGGTGGGCGGCGACGGCACGATCGGCCTCGCCGTCCAGGAGCTCGCCGGCACCGCGGTGCCGCTGGGCGTGATCCCCACCGGAACCGGCAACGACTTCGCCGCGCACTTCGGCATCCCGCAGCTCGAGCCCGAGCGCGCCGCCGACGTCATCGATGCGGGCCTCACGCGCACCGTCGACCTCGCCCGCGTCACCCGCGCCGACGGCACGACGCAGCGGTACGCGACGGTGCTCGCGAGCGGGTTCGACTCGGCCGTCAATGACCGCGCCAACCGCATGCGCTGGCCGCGCGGCGACATGCGGTACAACATCGCACTGCTGATGGAGTTCGTCTTCCTCAAGCCCCTGTCGTTCACGATGCACGTCGACGGGAAACGCGTCGACGGCCCGTTCATCCTCGCCGCTGTCGGGAACACCCGCACGTATGGCGGGCAGATCCCCATCTGCCCCCGCGCACGGGTGGACGACGGCCTGCTGGATGTCACGATCGTGCGACCGCGCGGGCGCCTGCATCTGCTGCGGCTGCTGCCGACCGTCTACAAGGGCACGCACGTCGACCTGGACGAGGTGGAGACCTACCGCGGCCGCACGGTCCGCCTCGAAGCCCCGGGGGTGACCGCCTACGCCGACGGCGATCCGATCGCCACGCTGCCGCTCACGATCGACGCCGAGCCCGGCGCACTCCAGGTGTTCGCGCCTGCTGAGCCCGACGCGGTCTGACACACTGGTCAGATGCCCGAGGCATCCGATTCCCGCGTCGCCGTCTACATCGACTTCGACAACATCGTCATCTCGCGCTACGACCAGGTCAACGGTCGCGGCTCGTTCATGAAGGACCGCGGCTCCAGCCGCCCCTCGGCGAACTTCGCCCCGCGGCTCAAGCGCGCCACCGTCGACATCGGGGCGATCATCGACTTCGCCGCCTCGTACGGCACGATCGTGCTCACCCGCGCCTACGCCGACTGGTCGGCCGCCGTCAACGCCGACTACCGCGCGCAGCTGGTGGGCCGCGCCGTCGACCTCGTGCAGCTGTTCCCGGCCGCCGCGTACGGCAAGAACGGCGCCGACATCCGGCTGGCGGTGGATGCCGTCGAGGACATGTTCCGTCTCGAAGACCTCACCCACGTGGTGATCGTGGCGGGCGACTCCGACTACGTGCCGCTCGCCCAGCGCTGCAAGCGCCTCGGCCGGTATGTCATCGGGGTCGGCGTGGCCGGGTCGACCGCCAAGTCCCTCGCCGCCGCCTGCGACGAGTTCGCCAGCTACGACAGCCTGCCGGGCGTGCCCGCCCTTCCCCCCGAGCCCGAGTCCGAGCAGGCGGCGAAGAAGCCGAGTACGAGCAAGACCGCCGACCCGAAGAAGGACGACGAGCCCGAGGCGCCGAAGCGGACGAGGGCGAAGAAGGATGCCGCGCCGCCGGCGCAGACCCCGCATGAAGAGGCCGCGGTGCTGCTGGAGCGCGCCCTGCGACTGGAGACCCTGCGCACCGACGACGACTGGGTCAACGCGTCCGCGCTGAAGAACCTGCTCAAGCGCATGGACCCCTCCTTCAGCGAGAAGGACCTCGGGCACCGCTCGTTCACCGACTTCATCCGTGCGCACACCGACGTGGCCGAGCTGCGCGAGGAGGGCAACATCCGCCACGTGCGGCTGGTCGCCTCCCGGCGCTGAGCCATGGTCCGCGCGACCGGCGTCGGACTGCGCTCGGAGCGCGGGCCGATCCTGCTGAGCCTCATGCTCGCGATGTTCCTCATCGCGATCGACAGCACGATCCTCGCCACCGCCGTGCCCACGATCGTGCGCGAGCTGGGCGGCTTCGCGCAGTTCCCGTGGCTGTTCTCCATGTACCTGCTCGCGCAGGCCGCATCGGTGCCGATCTGCGGCAAGCTCGGCGACACGTTCGGACGCAAGCCGATCATGTTCGTGGGCATCGGGCTGTTCCTGGTCGGGTCCGTCCTGTGCGCGCTGGCATGGGACATGACATCGCTCATCATGTTCCGCGCTGTGCAGGGCCTCGGGGCCGGCGCGATCATGCCGATGGTGCTGACGATCTCGGGCGACATCTACACGGTGCGCGAACGCGCTGTCGCCCAGGGCTACATCGCCAGTGTGTGGGCCGTGTCGGCGGTGGTGGGCCCGACGCTCGGCGGCCTGTTCGCCCAGTTCGCGTCGTGGCGGTGGATCTTCTGGATCAATGTGCCGCTCTCGCTGCTGGCCGCCTGGATCCTGTGGCGCCGGTATCACGAGCGCTTCGAGCGACATCGGCAGCGCATCGACTACGCGGGCTCGCTGCTGCTGATGAGCGCCCTTGTGCTGCTGATCCTCGGGGTGCTCGAGGGCGGCAACGCGTGGCCGTGGACGTCGTGGCAGACCGCCGCGACGCTGGGCGGAGGCATCCTGCTCCTCGTCGTCTTCGTGCTCGTCGAACGCGCGGCCGACGATCCGGTGCTGCCGCCGTGGGTGTTCCGCAGCCGCATCGTGGTGACCAGTTCGCTGGTGTCGATGATCGTCGGTGTGACGATGATCGGCGTCGTGTCGTTCGTGCCGACGTTCCTCGAGGTGAGCGCGGGCTCCGTGCCGCTGGTCGCGGGGCTCTCGGTGGCGGCGCTGACTCTGGGCTGGCCGATCACCGGGACGCTCGCCGGCCAGTTCTACCTGCGCATCGGATTCCGGGCCACGGCGCTGATCGGCTCGGTCGGCACTCTCGTCGGGGCGGTGCTGCTCACCGTCTTCTCGCTCAACCCGTCACCCGCGCTCACCGCCGTCGGCTGCTTCGTGATGGGCCTGGGACTGGGGCTGGTGGCCAACCCGAGCCTCATCGCCGCGCAGTCGTCAGTCGACCTGCGCCGCCGCGGCGTGGTGTCGGGGGCGAGCGCTCTGGCCCGCTCGATCGGCAGCTCGCTCGGCGTCGCCGTCTTCGGGGCGATCGCCAATGCGGTGATCGCAGGGCGGGCAGCGGATGCCGCGGCCGTCCAGGCGGGCGGGACCGCCGTGTTCGTCGGCGCGATCGCGGCTGCGGTGCTGCTGATCATCTCCAGTGCGCTGCTGCCGCACGTGCCGATCGTCGACGAGCCTGCCGACGTGGATCCGGCCGGCTGAGTCACGCGCGCAGCAGCGCCCGCAGCGCCTGGATCGTGTCGGCGTCCTGCGGCCGCTTGTCCTCGCGGTAGCGCTTGACGCGTGCGAAGCGCAGCGCGATACCGCCCGGATAGCGGGTGGAGCGCTGCACGCCGTCGATCGCGATCTCGACGACGATCTCCGGCGCGATCCACACGGTGCCGGCCGTCTCGCGCACCGCCAGTTCGGGGAACCGCTCGGTCTGCCAGCGCAGCAGCGCGTCGGTGAGGCCTTTGAACGTCTTGCCGACCATGACGAACGCCCCCGGCTCGCCGAATTCGCCGGCCGGGTCGCGGGCGGCGAGGTGCAGGTTCGACAGCCAGCCGGTGCGCCGCCCATACCCCCATTCGGCGGCGAGGACGACGAGGTCGAAGGTGTGCACGGGCTTGACCTTGAGCCAGCTCGCTCCGCGCCGCCCGGCGGCGTACGGGGCGTCGATCGCCTTGACGACCACACCCTCGTGCCCGGCGGCGAGCGCCTCGGCGGCCACCCGCTCCGCGACGGCCGGGTCGGCGGTGACCTCGCCGGGGATGCGGTAGTCCGCCGCGACGCGTTCGAGCTCGGCGCGACGCACCGCGAGCGGCTGGTCGAGCAGGTCGCGTCCGTCGACGTGCAGGATGTCGAAGAACCACGGGCGCAGGACCGTCTCACGGGCGTGCGCCCCGAAGCGCGACATCGTCTCCTGGAACGGCCGGGGCATGTCGTCCTCGGCGAGCGCGAGCGTCTCGCCGTCGAAGATCGCCGCGTGCACATCCAGTCCGCGCACCGCCTCGACGACTTCCGGCAGGCGCTCCGTGATGTCCGCGAGGCCGCGCGTGAACACCCGCACCTCGTCGCCGGAGCGGTGGACCTGGATGCGCGCGCCGTCGAGCTTGTACTCGACGGAGGCGGTTCCGGCCGCGGTGACGGCCTCGGCCGCCGTGGCCGCGGTCGCCGCCAGCATGGGCAGCACCGCGCGACCGACCGCGAGGCCGACGGCCTCGAGATCTGCGCCGGACAGCGCCAGGCGTGCCGTCTCACCGAGGTCTCCGGTGAGCATCGCTGCGCGCCGGACGATGTCGAGAGGGATGCCGGATGCCTGCGCCACCGCGTCGGTGACCACGCCCTCCAAGGCCCCGGTGCGCACGTCGCCGAGGATCGTGCGCGTGAGGAACTCCTGCTCGCGCGGCGTGGTGCGGGCCAGCAGGTCGCCCAGGACGGTCACCCGCTCGGCGGCCGACCCCTGCCCGCCCGCAGCCGCGAGCGCGCTGAACGCGCCATCGACATCCGAGATCGTCAGTGCCGGTTCGTCCGCCGGCTCCGCCTGAATCGCCTGCATTGTGCGCCAGCCCACGCCCAGCCGACCCTGCCGGGGCTTGCCGACGAGCAGCCCGATCGCCGGCACTGCCTCGTCGGGGGTCAGACGACCGAGCGCCTCGCTGAGCGCGGCGACCTTCTCCCGGCGCGACCGGGTGGCCGCCACGGTCTCGGTCGCGATGACCAGGTCGACCAGCAGCATCCCCTCATCCTCGCACCGGGCTGCGACAGGGGGGAGCGCGACAGCGTCAGGCGACGATGCTGCCCACTTCCGCGGCGTTCGCATAGAACTGGGCGAGATCGGGCTCCCCGGCCGCCGGAAGCAGAATGACCGCGTCGACTCCGGCCGCCGCAAAACGCCGTACTCCGGCGGCGATCTGTTCCGTCGAACCCCACAGCGCGCGGTCGTCGCCGACGCCTTGAGCGCCGGCGTCCGCCCGCACTCGCCCCTCCGCGTCGTCGCCGAACGCGGCGACGACGTACGCGACGATGTCCTCCGGGCCGGTCGTGTCGCCGGCTCCGGCACGGATCAGCTGCACCGACCGTTCGAGCTCCGCCGGCGAGTGGCGGCTGTCGAGCACCACGCCGTCGGCGACCTCGCCGGCCAGCGCGAGCGTCTTCGGCCCCTCGGCCGCCGCGTAGACCGGCGGCACGAAAGCAGGCGGCCAGTCCAGACGCACACCGTCCAGGTGCACGTGCCGGCCGTCGACGGCCACCTCTTCACCGGCCAGCAGGGCGCGCAGAGCGGGCACGTACTCGCGCATGAGTGTGAGCGGCGACGCGACCCGCGCGCCGACCTGGCCCATCCACGACAGCACGCCGTGGCCGACGCCGGGCAGCAGGCGCCCGGGGAACAGCCGCGCGATGGTCGCGATCTCCATCGCGGTGACGGCGACGTTGCGCAAGGGCATCGGCGCGATCCCGATGCCGATCCGCAGCCCGCTCGTCCACGCGAGGGCGGCGGATGCCGAGGCGTACGCCGACTCGCGGAAGCAGTCCTCCCACAGCCACAGTTCGGAAAGGCCCGCCTCGTCGGCGGCGACGACTGCGTCGCGGAAGGCCTCGGGAGCATTCGCGTACGGGCTGAAGATGGCCCCGACGCGGGTCATGCCCCGGCCGCCTGCTCGATGAACGCCGCATAGTCGGCGACCTCGTCATCCGGGGTGATCGCGCGCAGCACGACCTCGTCGACGGCGGAGCGATAATCGCGGATGCCGGTGGTGAACCCGTCGGGTGTGAGCACCGTGTCGGCGGCGGAGATGTCGAGCCGCGCGAAGTTGGCCGCGTAGTTCGGGAACCCGGCGTAGCGGCCGGTCTCGTCCTTCAGGCGCGCAGTCGCGGCGGGATCCACCGCCGCGCGCACATAGAGGGCGACGTGGACGTCGGCATTGTCCAGATGCGCCTCGCCTGATTGGACGCGCGCCGCGGCCGGCGTCAGCCAGCTCAGCAGCGGGCCATCGGCATCCCTGGCCGCGAGCTCCCGCATCTTCGGACCGAGCGCGCCGACCAGGACGCGGGCGCGGGTGTGCTCGCGCAGCTCGGCGACGGCTTCGCGCACCCGCGCGAGCGCGCCGGAGCGTGCGTGACCCGAGCCGATGCCCAGCACCAGCCGGTCGTGCGGCAGGTGTCGCGCCGCGCGCGCGATCTCGGCCGCAGGGCGCCGGTCGACGGGGATCACCCCGGTCGCGAGCGTCAGGGTCGCGGTGGTGCGGGCGGCAGCGGCCAGTGCGGCCAGCGAGTCGCCGCCGGGGGTGTCGTTGACCCAGAGGGCGTGGAAACCCGCGGCTTCTGCGGCGGGCGCGATCTTCGCGATGGCATCGGGGCCGAGGGCGCCGGCGACGCCGATGGAGACGAGTGCAGTCATGCTCCGAGCATGCCCGCTGTCCATCGGCGTCGCCAGTCGGGCTATGCCGCCGTCGCCAGCGCCGCGGCCGTGACCGTCAGTGCGCCGTCGACAGCGTCGACGGTCATCCCTCCCCCGTCGGTGAGTTCGCCGTTGACGAACAGGTCGGCGATGCGGTCGTCGACCTCGCGCTGGATCAGCCGGCGCAGCGGCCGCGCCCCGTACTCGGGCTCGTACCCGTGCTCGGCCAGCCAGTCGATCGCCGACTCGGTCGCCTCGAACGAGACCTCGCGCCCGGCCAGACGCTGCGCGGTCGTGGCGAGCATGAGCCGCACGATCTCGCGCAGCTGCGCGGTGTCGAGCTTGCGGAACATCACGATCTCGTCGATGCGGTTGAGGAACTCGGGCCGCATCGCCTCGCGCAGCTTGCCCATCACCCGGTCGCGCAGGTCGTCGTCGCCGTACTCGCTGCCGTGCGTCGTGAAGCCGATGGCTCCAGAGCGCGACGCGAGGTACTCCGACCCGAGGTTCGAGGTCATCACGATCACCGCGTTGCGGAAGTCGACCGTGCGACCCTGTCCGTCGGTGAGACGCCCGTCATCGAGCACCTGCAGCAGCAGGTTGAAGACATCCGGATGCGCCTTCTCGATCTCGTCGAACAGGACGATCGAGTACGGATTGCGTCGCACGCGTTCGGTGAGCTGCCCGGCCTCGTCGTATCCGACGTATCCCGGAGGGGCCCCGACCAGCCGCGACACGGTGTGCCGCTCGCCGAACTCGCTCATGTCGAAGCGGATGACGGCGGTCTCATCGTCGAAGAGACTCCGGGCGAGCGCCTTCGCGAGCTCAGTCTTGCCGACACCGGTCGGCCCCAGGAACAGGAACGATCCCACCGGCCGGCGCGCATCGCCCATGCCGGTGCGATTGCGCCGGACCGCCTTGGCGACCGCGGCGACCGCGTCCTCCTGCCCGACGACGCGCTCGTGCAGCTCGTCCTCGAAAGTGGCGAGACGCTCGCGCTCGGACTCGGTGAGACGGTTGACCGGGATGCCGGTGGCCCGGCTGATCACGGCCGCGATCTCGGGCTCGTCGACGACGGCGCTGTCGGCGCCACCTCCAACCCGGGGATTCTCGCCGAGCCCGGGGTCCACGACCCCTGGCTCGACCGGAACGCTCGGGTTCGCCGAGACGGCGGCATCCAGGCGCGCCTGTACGTCGGCGATCGCGTCGCGGATGCGCGAGGCATCCTCGTACTTCTCCGCGCCGACGGCGGCGTTCTTGTCGGCCTCCAGCTGGGCGAGCCGCTCGAGCAGCGCGCTCGTGTCGACGGGCACGCCGAGCCGCAGCCGCAGCCGGGCGCCGGCCTGGTCGATCAGGTCGATCGCCTTGTCGGGCAGCACCCGCTCGGTCAGGTAGCGGTCGCTGAGCTCGACCGCGGCGCGCAGCGCGGCATCCGTGTACTCCACCGCGTGGTGTTCGGCGTACGCCGGCGCGAGGCCACGCAGGATCTGCACGGCATCCTCGATCGAGGGCTCGCCGACCTTGACCGGCTGGAAGCGGCGCTCCAGCGCCGGGTCCTTCTCGATGACGCGGTACTCCTTCAGCGTCGTCGCGCCGACCAGACGCAGCTCACCGCGCGCCAGGCGAGGCTTCAGGATGTTTCCGGCATCCATCGCCCCGTCGCCGCCGCCTCCGGCGCCGACGACCGTGTGCACCTCGTCGATGAAGACGATGAGCTCGCCGCCGGCCGCGGCGATCTCGTCCATCGTCTTGGTGAGGCGCTCCTCGAAGTCGCCGCGGTAGCGCGTGCCCGCGAGCATGCCCGGCAGGTCCAGCATGATGACACGCTTGCCGCGCAGCTGCTCGGGCACCTCGTTCGCGACGATCGCGCGGGCGAGGCCCTCGACGATCGCGGTCTTTCCGACGCCGGCTTCGCCGACCAGCACGGGATTGTTCTTCGTGCGGCGGCTGAGGATCTCGATCGTCTGCTCGATCTCATCGGCGCGCCCGATCACCGGATCGAGCTCGCCCGCGCGTGCGAGCGCGGTGAGGTCCATGCCGAACCGGTAGAGCATCGGCGTCTGCGAGTCGGGGTCGGGCTCGGCCACCGGCGCCCCGGAGGGCGTGACCGTCTCGCGGGCGCCCTGCGTCAGCGAGTCGGGCGTGACACCGGCCTGCGCGAGGATCTGGCCGGCAGGAGTGTCCTGTGCCAGCACCAGCGCGAAGAAGAGGTGCTCAGGATCGACATAGGTCGAGCCGGACGAGCGCGCCACCTGGAATGCGTGGAACAGCAGCCGGTGCACGGACGGAGTGACCACGGCACCGTCGATGTCAGCGGGACCGGAGGATGCGGGCAGCCGGTGCTCGGCGGCCCGGGCGATCGCGCGCGGGTCGGCCCCGACGCGCTGGACGGCATCCTTGGCGGGAGCATCCTCCACGAGCACGTGCAGCACGTGCAGCGCGTCGAGCTCGCGCTGGCCGCGCTCGAGGGCGAAGCGCCCGGCGCGCTGCAGGAACTCCTGCGTGCGCGCACTCAGGAAGCGGCTCAGGTCGATCGAGCGCTCCTGCCGGGCGCGCTCGCCGGCGAGGTAGCGCGCGAGGAACTCGTCGAACGCGCTGGAACCGCCTTCGGCGCCCTCGGTAGGGGGTGTGAAGTCTTCGGGCATTTCCCGTCTCCTCAAACTTGAGTACAAATGTGTCAAGTTTACAAACTTGAGCACGGACGTATCAAGTCCAACGCACGAACGCTCAGGCTATTCCGATCGCGGCTGAAGGTATTCCGGGAGGATCGACGGGTTCGTCTCGTCCCACTTCTGAATCGTCTGAGCCAGCCAGAACACGGTGAAGAACAGAACCAGGAGCGCCTCGCCGATGAGGACGAGCGGGACCTCCCCCGCCACAGCGCCCGCGAGCCGCAGCCCGAAGACCACGGCGAGGAACGCGAGCGAGAGCAGGATGCCGGCCGCACACGCGATGTAGATCGCGCTCCAGGGGCGGCGTGCCGTCACCGCAGAGACGACGGAGGCGGCGGCGATCAGCCCGAACAGGCCCGCGGTGGCGACGAAATGCCCCCAGGTCGTGAACGAGACCGGCGCCGCCAGCGACCACCAGGTCAGGCCGGTCACGATCACCGCGGCGGCCGCGATCGCGATGCCCACTCCCCGGCTCAGGGTGTGCTGCACGAGCGCGAGCACCAGGGCGGCCAGGACGCCGAGTGCGCCGACGACAGCGAGCGACAGCATCCCGTTCCCGATTCCGGGCAGCTCGGCGGGGGGAACGCACGGGGTCGCGCAGTCGACCACGAGACCGGGCGCGTCGCCGGTGACGACGGTGGTCGGGACGATGGCGATCACCGGAGCGAACAGCGCGGCGAGGTCGAGCAGCGCCTGCTCGACGCTGTGCCCGGAGAGCGCGACGAGGGCCACAGCGACGGCGAACAGCACCCCGACGAAGACGCTGCGGCCCGGTGTGTAGACCAGGGCGCTGATCGAGGTGAGCGGACCGTCGGAGACGAACACGGCGACCAGCGAGACGGCGAGCAGCACCACGGCGCCGATGATCGAGAGCCGGACGTACCGGTAGGTGCGCTGGGTGGAGGTGCTCGACAGTCGCATGGGTTTCATCCTGCCCGTGTCGGAGCCCACTCGTACGCTGGCGACATGAATTGGAAGATCGAACTCATCTTCGTGCCCGTGACCGACGTCGACCGGGCAAAGGACTTCTACGTGAAGATCGGCTTCAACGCCGACTACGACCAGACCCCGTTCGAGGGCCTCCGGTTCGTGCAGCTCACGCCGCCCGGTTCGGCGTGCTCCATCGCGATCGGCACGGGTCTGGGCAACGAGGGCGTCGCACCGGGCAGCCTCGATGTGATCCAGGTCGTCGTGCCGGATGCCGATGAGGCTCTCGCGCACCTGCGGGGCCTCGGCGTCGAAGCGGATGGAGTGGACGACCAGGCGTGGGGCCGATTCGTGACGTTCTCCGACCCCGACGGCAACCGCTGGACTCTGCAGGAGCTACCCGCCCGGAGCTGACATCGCGGCGGGTGCGAGAATCGGCTCGTGACCGATCTCGCAGACCTCGTCCCGGCCGCTCCGCCGAGCATCACCGCTCGCGAGGCCGAGGCGGTCGCCCGTGACGTGTTCGGTGTGGACGGCACAGCGCGCGAGCTGGGCAGCAACCAGGATCGCAACTTCGTGCTCGATGCGACGACCGGTCGCCATCTGCTGAAGATCGCCAACCCGGCGATCGGCGACATCGAGCTCGAGGCGCAGTCGCGCGCCGCGCTGCTCATCCGTGAGCGCTGCGGGGTGCGCGCGCCGATCGCGCACGTCTTCGCAGACGGGACGACGGTCCGCCGGATCGCCGGCGGCGGGGCGCGGCTGCTCGAGTTCCTCGCGGGAAGGACGTTCTCCGGCAGCGGATACCTGTCTCCCGCCGTGATCGAGGCGATGGGCTCGCTGGCGGCATCCGTCGACCTCGCGCTGTCAGACTTCGCCGGCGCCGGTGTCGATCGGGTGAGCCAGTGGGACCTGCGCCGAGCGCCCGACGTGCTCGTCGAACTGCTTCCCGAGGTGGGGGATCCGATGCTGCGCGGGCGGTTGCAAGAAGCAGCGGATGCCGCATGGGCGGCACTCACGCCGCTCGTCGCCGCGCTTCCGACGCAGGTGATCCACGGCGACCTCACCGACGACAACATCGTGGCGATCGAAGCGCCTGTGCTGCTTCCGGACGGGGTCATCGACTTCGGCGACGTGCACCGGTCCTGGCGGGTGGGCGAGCTCGCGGTCTTGGTGTCGTCGCTGCTGCACCACGATGGGGTGCGGCTCGCCGACGCGGTACGAGCAGTCGCGGCTTACCACCGCGTCGACGAGCTGGCCCCGGCGGAGCTCGACGCGCTCTGGCCGCTGGTCATGCTCCGCGGTGCGGTGCTGGTGGCCAGCGCCCACCGAGTGCTCACCGACGACCCTGCGAACGTCTATGCTGCGGAGAACCTCGCGCACGAGCAGGCGATCTTCGACGCCGCGGTCGCGGTGCCGCTTCCGGTGGCGACGGCGCTCGTGCGTCGTGCGGTGGGGCGGGATCCGGTGCCGCTCGCGCTGCCCGCGCACCGGCCGATGCTCGCCGACGTGTCGGGCGTCGAGGTGCTCGATCTCTCGGCGACGAGTCCGCTTCTGCACGAGGGACGCTGGCTCGACGATGACGTGGAGGCTGCGCTCGTCGCCGAGGCGCTCGACGCCAGTGCCGGCGTTGTGATGACGCGCTTCGCCGAGCCGCGGCTGACCCGGGCGCGGCCGGGTCAGGCCGAGCCGTGGAACGTCGTGCTCGGTGTCGAGGTGTTCGCCCGTGAGCCGGTCGAGCTGCTCGCACCGTGGGGCGGCGTGGTCGCGCAGACCGACACGGCACTCACGGTGACCACGGACGCGGGGCTTCGCCTGAGCATCCGCAGAACTCCTCCACCTCGCGACGGCGCGGCAGGTTTCGAGCCCCTGAGCGCTCTCGAAGCCGCGGATCGAAGGATTTCTGCAGACGTCTCCGCCGGTGAGCCGCTCGGCATCTTCACCGACACGGTGCTGGTCACCGTCGACGACGGCGCAGACCTGCCCGATGCTGTGACCCCGTCGCTCGCCGCGGCATGGCGGGCTGTCGCGGCGGATCCGACGCCGTTGATACTCGGACGCGAGGCATCCGAGCCCCGCCCCGACCCCGCCGACCTCCTCGCGCGCCGTGCGGCGCACCTCGCCGAGGTGCAGGAGCACTACTTCGCCGAGCCGCCGGTGATCGTGCGGGGGTGGCGCGAGCTGCTGGTCGACGCCGATGGGCGGGTCTACCTCGACGCGCTGAACAACGTCACCTCGATCGGGCACGCACACCCGCGGCTGGTCGCTGCCGTCGCCGAGCAGTGGCGGCTCATCAACACCAACTCGCGGTTCCATTACCCCGCGATCGTCGAGTTCTCCGAGCGCCTGGCGGCGCTGCTGCCCGAGGGGCTCGACCAGGTCTTCCTCGTCAACAGCGGGTCGGAGGCAGTCGACCTCGCGCTGCGGCTGGCGCGGGCAGCCACGGGGCGCCGCGACATCCTCGCCGTGCGCGAGGCGTACCACGGCTGGACCGACCTCACCGACGCCGTCTCGACCTCGATCGCCGACAACCCGAACGCGCTGAGCACCCGACCGGACTGGGTGCACACCGTCGACGCGCCGAACAGCTTCCGCGGACCGCACGCCGATGACCCGGCGCTGTACGCGCAGGACGCGGTCGCCGAGGTGGAGCGCCTCGCTGCAGCGGGGACTCCGCCCGGCGCGTTCCTCGCCGAGTCCCTCTACGGCACGGCGGGGGGCATCGCCCTGCCGGACGGCTACCTCGCCGCCGTGTACGAGGCGGTGCGCGCCCACGGCGGCCTGGCGGTCGCCGACGAGGTGCAGGTCGGGTACGGGCGTCTGGGCGAGTGGTTCTGGGGGTTCGAGCAGCAGGGCGTCGTGCCTGACATCGTCGCCGTGGCCAAGGCGATGGGCAACGGACACCCGCTCGGCGCGGTCATCACCACCGGGGCGATCGCTGACGCGTATCGCACCCAGGGCTACTTCTTCTCCTCAGCGGGCGGCAGCCCCGTGTCGTCCGCGGTCGGTCTCGCGGTGCTCGACGTCATCCGCGACGAGCAGCTGCAGCGCAACGCGCGCGAGGT
>DASSYC010000002.1:0-10448 GCA_035703465.1 Microbacterium sp.
GCCCAGCACGACCGTCTTGTCGCCTTCGGGGAGGAACCGCAGCGGCTCGAAGCCGCCGGCGCGCTCGCTGTCGTACTCGAGGAAGTAGCCGTCGTAGTCGACGACCCCCAGCAGCTGCTCGGCGACCGGCTCGTAGCCGCCCGATGAGATCCAGGTGGATCGGAAGTTGCCTCGGCACACGTGCGTGGTCACGACGAGGTCGGCGGGCCGTCCTTCGAGCACACGGTTGAGCAGGCCGGCGTAGCGCTCGGCGAGGCCGTCGACCTGGATGCCGCGCTCTGCCGCCTTGGCCAGCTCGACCTCCGAGCACAGATACGCCCAGGCGGTGTCGTCGAACTGCAGGTAGCGACAGCCCGCGTCGTAGAACGCCTGCACGGCATCGCGGTACGCCTGCACGAGGTCGTCGACGTAGGCGTCGCGGTCGTCGTACGGACCGAGGTGATCGGGTTCCAGGCGGAAGTCGAGCACCGTGGGGGCGGGGATCGAGAATTTCGGCTGCGCGTGCGTCGATTCGCCGAGCAGAGTCTGCAGCGACCGGTAGTGCGCCAGCATCGGATGCGTGTCGCTGAAGCCGATGCGGTCGCTCAGATGCACGCCGCGCGGCTTGGTCTGCACACCCTGGAACTGGATGCCGTGGTCGAGCTCGACGATGTCGACGCCGTCGAGCAGGCCGAAGAAGTCGAAGTGCCACCACGAGCGGCGGAACTCGCCGTCGGTGGCGAGCTGCAGTCCGTTGTCGGCCTCTTTGCGGACGAGGTCGGCGATCGCGGCATCCTCGGCCTCGGCGAGGGCGACGGCGTCGATGCGGCCGGCGGCGAATTCGGCGCGGGCGCGCTTGACGGCGTCCGGGCGGAGGAAGGAGCCGACGATGTCGGCGCGGTAGGGCGGGTTCACAGTCACGGTGTCACCCTAGACCCGCCGACCACGCGCGCCGCCCCGCCCGTCATCGACGGAAATGCGGCGCGGTCTCCTCGCCGAACCCACACGTTGGTGACTGAACCCACACGGCGCCGTGCGCAGGACGTGTGGGTTCGAGCACCGACGTGTGGGCTCGGGTGCCGTTCAGGCGCCCTCGGGCGGGGCGAGCAGCAGAGCCACGCGGTCGCGCAGGTACGCGTCCAGCGGCATGAGCGCGCCGGCGCTGCTCCACCGGATCATCGGCGTGCCATCGACGACCCGCAGGGGCCCGGATGCCTCGCCCCGCGCCACCGCGTCGAGATCGAGGCGCTGCCATCCGACGTGGACGGTCTCGCCGGGCCGGAACCCGCCGCGGGCGGCGGCGGCGCGCGACGCCGCCCGGGCGCGCGCGGATTCGGCGGAGTACCCGCGACGCACCTCGGGCGCCGCCCGCAGCACGTCGCCGACGGCCAGCACGTCGCCGTCGGGCACCAGCAGCAGAGCACCCACCCGCCACGCCGACCCGGCCGGGGTGATCCGCGGTGACCGTCGAAGGAGGCGTCCCGGAGCGCGCTGCACGCCCAGCGCCTCCTGCGGGGCGTCGGTCAGCTGCGCCCGCGCAGCGGCGAACAGGGCCTGCAGGTCGGCCGCAGGCATCCCGTCAGCCATCCGTCATGTACTCCACGGCGTCCTCGGGCTCGACATCGCCGCGCAGGGACATGGCGATGAGCGGGTAGATCAGGACCGAGAGCATGCCGGCGCCCACGAGCGCCGCCGCCAGGCCCGAGCCGATGAAGCCCTGCTCGGTGGCGGTGCTGGTGGCCGCGACGATGATCGGCAGTCCCGTGGCCCCGAGCAGGCCCAGGGAGAGGCGATCACGGCGGGTCGCGCCCGGTGGGGCGGCCGCCTGCACGGGGATGCCGCGGGTGATCAGCAGCACGATCAGGAAGATCGGGACGAGCACCAGCACGCGCCAGTCGGCGAACAGCGCCTGCAGGTCGAAGGTCACACCGGTGTAGATGAAGAAGATCGGCACGAACACCCCGAAGGCGAGGGCTTCGACCTTGGTCTCGACCTGTTCTCGCTCCTCCTCGCCGGCGTTGCGCATGAGCAGCCGCCAGATCACCCCGGCCGCGAACGCCCCGAGCAGCATGTCGAGCTCGAGCGCGATGCTCAGGACCGCCAGCGCCACGAGGATCAGCACGAGCACGCGCACTGCGTACTGCGTCGAGGTGTGCAGCGTGGCCTGGACGACCCGGTGCAGCCAGCCGTGCCGCCCGAGCATCGCGTAGAGGATGACGCCCCCGGCGACGACCACGAACCCGATGAGCACGAGAGCGGCGCCGAGAGGGCGGCGCGCGCTGAGGAACAGCGAGATCGCCACGAGGGGGCCGAACTCGCCGATCGCCCCTACCGCCGACACTGCACGCCCGAAGGGTGTCTGCAGCTCGCCCGCGTCGCGCAGAATCGGCAGCAGCGTCCCGAGGGCGGTCGAGCTCAGGCAGATCGCGACGATGACGGCGGCGTCGTCGCCGGCCACGATGATGCCCACCGCCAGGCCGAGCGCGAGACTGACGAGCCACCCCAGACCGGCGCGGATGATCGGACGGCCGCGGATGCCGGCGAAGTCGATCTCGCTGCCGGCGACGAAGAAGAGCAGGGCCAGACCGAAGTCGGCGAGCACCGTGAGCACCTCGTCGGGATGCACCCAGCCGAGCACGGCCGGGCCGACGACGATCCCGAGGACGAGCTCGAACACGAGCACCGGAATGCGGACCCACGTCGCGAGCCCGCGCGACATGACAGGTGCCAGCACCGCGACGATCGCGATGAGCAGGAGTCCGGCGTTCATCGGCGTCACCTGCACAGGCTATCGCCGCGGGTTCGGCTACGCCTCCGGTGCCGGGGGCGTCTCCTCCTCCGGCTCGGGAGTGATGGTGAGCCCGTTGGGCCCGCTGGCGACCTGCATGAGCTCTTCGACCCAGGCGCGGTTGATCTGGGGGTGCCGGCTGCCGTAGAAGTGGAACTGCAGGGGAACCGAGGGGTTCAGCCAGAAGCTGCGCCGTCCGCTGCCGTCGCCGACGTCGATGTCGAACATGAACGCCTCGCTGCGCCGCAGCTTGTTCATCACCACGATGCGCAGGTGCGCGAGCACGCGATCGTCGATCTCGACGGAGTTCATCGTCGCGTCATATATGAATCTGCCCACGCCCCTGAGCGTAGCCCCTGCGACTACCCGGTGAACTGTCCCGGCAGCTGGAGATCCACGAGATCGCGCAGCGACTGCCGGGCGACCGCGTCGTCGGTGACCCGGTCGATGACGTTCCCCGCGTTCACACCCCACCGTGACACCGCCTCGGACCACTCCTCGACACCGCCCCACTGCGGTTCGGGTGTGGGCCGCCGGAAGACCGGGTGGCGGATGTTGTGCTGCTTGATGATGCGCGCCATGCACTCTGAGAGGACGCCGATGTCCGCCGGATGGATGCCGTCGAACCATCCCTGCGCGACGAAGGTGTCGGTGGCCGTCCCGAACTGAAGCTGATCGGAGACCCGCGCCTCGAGCGCCGCCTCGAACCGCTCACCGCCGCGCGAAGTCAGGGCGAGCTCGAACGTCGCCGGATCGATCGTGTACTCGATCGTGAAGGTCGACCCGTCGTAGGGCACGCCGACGGTGCCCGAGGCCCCGGAGATCTCGGTGCCCCCGACCCTCCAGCGCACGGTCACCGGATCGGCGACCGGCTCGCCGGCCGCACCGAGACCCGTCGCACTGACGCGGAACTGGCAGAACGTGGATGTCGCGAACGTCCCCTTGCGGATCGTGTCGCCGCACGGCGTGCGCTCTGTGCGCGGCTCTCCGACCGCCCCCACGAAGTCGTCGCTGCGGTTCAGCTGCTCGATGCGCACATCGGGAAGGCCCCGCACACGGACGGTGACATCCGCCCACGTCTGCTCGGGATCGACGGCCCGCACCTCTACCGCGAGCGGTGTGTCCGAGACCATCACATCGGCGTCCGCCGAGACCGACGGAACCACGCCGCGGTACCAGACGCGTGGACCCGCTCCGGGCACGTCCACGATGCTGTGGACGACCACGCCCTCGCGCGACAGGCTGGGGCCGAGCACGTCCAATCCCGCGTCCCAGCCGGTCGCCGGTCGGTACTCGACATAGACGCGACCGGCCCCCGAGGCCGGCTCGCCGGGCGGATGCAGCGCCAGCAGCACCGTGCCCCGCTTCGCCGAGGCCGCCCGCAGGCGGACGCCGACCGTCTGCGTGCCCGCGGGGAAGTCGCGGTCGACCACGCGTCCGGCGAGGGCTTCCGGCATCCAGCGGTGGAGGTTCGCACGCGCCAGGGCGGGCCCGGCCGAGATGACGGGCGCATACGGCCATCCGGCCGTCGCGGGCAGCTCGAACGTCGGCGATGCGAAGTACATCGGTCCCGCGCCGAGGCCGCGCGACCCGAAGGACGCCGAGCTCATGAGGTCGAACGGAGACCCGTAGACGGGATCGACGACGATCGTCGCGTCGTCAGGGTCCCAGTCGGCGCCGTTGTTCATGAGGCCGTACGTGTGGTCGAAGCCGAGCACGTGGCCCACCTCGTGGCACATGAACGTGAAATCGCTCGCCATCACAGGCAGGACGGCGACGGGGAATCCGCGCGCTGTCGTGGCTCCCCCGTCGAACCCGACGGTGATCTGCGCCGGCTGGCCCGGTTCGCCGGCTTTGGGGTTGGGACCCAGCCGCGTGCCCGGCGAGGTCAGCACGATCACGCCGTGGAATCCAGCGAGCGGATCCTGCCCGGGATGGTTCGCACGGAGGGCATCGATCGCGGCCTCAGCCTGTGCTGCGCGCGAGGTGTCCGCACCCAGGGTGATCGACACCCCCGGCATGAGCGCCGAGCCGACGAAATCGAGGTAGCCGCCGGTGACGTCCTCCCAGTAGCGCAGCACCGACCTGGCTCCGGTCATCATCAGCGAGATCGCCGCCTGATCAGGCACGACCGCGGCTCCGTCATGGCTCGCTCTGAGCACCGCCAGGCGCACGTTCTTGGTCATGGACGGAGCGTACGGCGCGTGCGCGATCAGTGGAAGGGGCAGTGCCCCCTCCTCGGCCCCCTCTCGAACCGGGACACCCGGTCAGGCGCGGGGTGCCAGCCGCTCGGCCAGCCACTCCCGGCCTCGACGCAGCAGAGCGCGCGCCGGCGCCGTGTCTGCCGCCCACGCTTCGAAGCCGTGCGGCGCGCCGGCCACGACGTCGAGCGTGGTCTCGACGCCGGCGGCCTCCAGGGCGCGCGCGTAGGCGACGTCCTCGTCGTGGAACAGCGCGATGTCGGAGGTGGAGATCCAGGCCGGCGGCAGCCCGGTCAGATCGGTGGCGCGGGCGGCGGCGGCGTAGGGCGGAGGGGATGCCTCCCCCGGCGCGTGACCGAGATAGGCCGTCCACCCCACCCGATTGGCGCGATTGCCCCAGACCGGGTGGTCGATCTCGTCGAGCTCGCGGTCGGCGGCGGTGCGGTCGTCGAGCATGGGGCTCCACAGCCACTGAGCCGCGGCATCCTCATCGTCCTCGTCGCGCAGCCGCTGGACCAGGCTGGCCGCGATGCCGCCCCCTGACGACCGGCCGCCGACCGCGATGCGGGTGCGGTCGATGCCGAACGCCGGCGCCCGCACCTGCAGCCAGGCCCAGCCGGCGTGCGCGTCGTCGAGGGCAGCGGGAAAGGGATGCCGCGGCGCCAGCCGGTGGTCGACCGAGACGACCGTCGCTCCGAGGTCGAGCGCCGTCCTCCCGCAGAACCGGTCGTCGACGCGCGCGGCATCGCCGACGAGCCCGCCGCCGTGTATCCACAGCAGCGCGCACCCGGTCGACCGGTCGGGCGTGTAGACGCGCAGCCGCGCGCCGCCGTCGCGGACGGTGCTCAGCACGACGTCCGGCGTGGGTGTCCACGGGATCAGCCGCGAGCGCAGGGCGGCGAGGTCACGCACCCACCAGCGCTCGAGGTCGAGCGCCGGCAGCTGCGCGAGTGCCTCGCGCAGTGCGGGGTCGACCCGGTCGAGATCCACGGGTCAGGTTCCCCGCAGCCGCAGCTGGAGCATGGCGGCGAACCGCGTCTCGGGGTCGGAGAGGTCGAGTCCCCCCACCTCGCCGACGCGCCGCAGCCGGTAGCGGAAGGTGTTGGGATGCACGAAGGCGGCAGCGGCGGCGGCGGTGACATCGCCGAAGTGGTCGAGCCAGGTCTGCAGCGTGGCGACCAGGTGCCCGTCGTTGCGGCGGTCGTAGTCGATCAGCCGGGCGAGCGGGCCGATGGGCGCATCACCGCGCGCCAGGACGAGATCACGCAGCTCCAGCATCAGGGAAGCGGTCTGCACGTCGGCCATGCGCGCCGCGCGCGACTCGCGGCCCACGCGCAGGACCCGCAGCACCCGCAGCGCGACGACCCGCGATTGGGCGATGCCGGCGATGTCCTCCGCGGGCGGGCCGACGGCGATGGCCCCCGGCATCCGTGCGCCCACTCGCTCGAGGAAGTCCTCGGCGATGCGCACCAGCCGCCCTTCCGCATCCGCGCCGGCGGTGGGCAGGATTGCGAAGGCCGTGTCGCCCACCAGCGCGACTGCCGCACCCGGCTGCACGGCGGAGAGATGGGCCGCCAGCGCGTCGGTGAACCGCTCGCGGTCAGCCAGGAGCTGCTGGTCGGCACGGGGCGTGCCCTGGGCGCCGTCGGTGGGCGCGGCGGCGATGACGCCCACGCTCTGACCCGCCAGCCCCAGCCGCCCGAGCGCCTCGCGGGCGCCGGCGCCGCCCTCCAGCGCCGTGCTGACCAGCTCGGCGCGCAGGCGGCGCTGCACATCCGCGCCGGCCCGCACGCGCAGCAGGTGCAGGGCGACGAGCTTGGCGGCATCGCGCAGGGTCGCCGTGCGCTCGGCGGTCAGCGGGCCGTCCATCGCCGCCCAGATCGACCCGAGCACCTCGTCGCCGGCGCGCACCCCGATCGCCACGCGCTGCGTGCTCACGCCCTCCCCGAGGGTGACGGGGTCGACGACGACCGGGCGATCGTCGCGGTACAGGTCGCGGAAGACGCCGAGCTCGGTGAGCACCCGGGCATAGCGTGCGGGCACCTGGCGCCCCAGAATCGTCTCGGCGCGCGAAGGGTCGGCCTCGTCCTGGCGGCCGGAGAAGGCGAGCACGCGGGTGGATCGGTCCTCGATCGTCACCGGGGCGTCAAGGAGCGCGGCGATCGCGTTCGCGACGGCGAACAGGTCGCCGGAGGGAAGGCCGCCGAGCGTCTCCACCTCGGTCTTGCCCACATCCTCCTCAGCCAGCAGCGAACGCAGCAGCGCCGCCAGCTGGGTCCAGGTCGCCCCGCGGGCAAGACCCAGGACGACCGTGTCCCCGGCGGCGGCCCGCACCTCATCGGTGACCTCCACCGGCGAGCGCACCACGACGGCCGCGACGTCGCGACCTGCGAGTGCCCGCAGGAGCGCGGACAGCTGCGCGGCGTCGGCCACGCCCACCCCGAGCACGATCGCGTGCGGCGGATGCAGCGGCTCGTCCAGCGGATCGTGGATGACCACGCCGCCGATGTCGCGAGAGGCGTCGATCGTGCCGTGCGCGACCTCGAGCAGCGTGAGACCGAGATCGTCGAGCACGCGCCCGAGACTGGATCGCGGCGCCCTGCTCATGCCCGCAAGCATGTCAGACGGGGATCCACTCCACCCAGGTCGTCAGCTCGTCCAGGATCGCCGGAATCGGCGCGACGCCCAGCCCCGGGCCGGTCGGCACCGGCAGGTGGCCGTCCTGCATCACGAACGGCTCGGTGATGTCGGTGGCGTAGAACCGGTCACTGGCCGACACGTCGCCGGGCAGTGTGAATCCGGGCAGCGAGGCCAGCGCGATGTTCGCCGCGCGCCCGACGCCGGACTCGATCATGCCGCCGCACCACACCGGCACTCCGGCCGCGGTGGCCACGTCGTGGATGCGACGCGCCTCGAGATACCCGCCGACGCGCCCCGGCTTGATGTTGATGACCGACGTCGCGCCCAGCCGGATCGCCGCCGAGGCGGACTGCGCCGACACGATCGATTCGTCGAGGCAGATCGGCGTCGTCATCATCTTCGCGAGGTCTGCGTGGCCGAGCACGTCGTCCTCGTCGAGCGGCTGCTCGATCAGCAGCAGGTCGAACGCGTCGAGCTTGGCGAGATGGCGCGCGTCGCGCAGGGTGTACGCGGTGTTCGCGTCGACCTGCAGCAGCACCTCGTCGCCGAAGCGCTCGCGCACCGCCCGCACCACGTCGACGTCCCATCCCGGCTCGATCTTGAGCTTGATGCGCACGTAGCCGTCGTCGAGGTAGCGTGCCACGGCGTCCAGCAGCTGCGGCACCGAGTCCATGATCCCCACCGACACCCCGCAGGGCACGGTGTCGTGCACGCTCCCGAGCTCACGGGCGAACGAGCGGCCCTCCGCGCGCAGCTCGGCATCCAGCACCGCCATCTCCAGCGCCGCCTTCGCCATCCGGTGGCCCTTGAACGGGCGCAGCGTCTCCGCGACCCGCGCGGCATCCGTCGTCGGCGCGAGGGCCGGGATGAGGAATCGGCGCATGACATCGACGGTGGACTCGCTGTACTCGGGCGAATACAGCGGGTCGGCTCCGGTCACGCACTCGCCCCAGCCGTCGCCGACATCGGTCACCGCCTTCACCAGCAGCACGTCGCGCTCGGTCTGCGTGCCGAACGACGTGCGAAACGGCGACACCAGCGGCATCGCCACCCGGCGCAGCTCGAAACCCTCGATCTTCACTGTCTGCTCTCCTTCTCGGTGCACTCGGTGCACTCGGCTTCTCGGTGCACGCGGCTTCTCGGTGCACTCGGTGCACTCGGTGCACTCGCCTCGACCCGCACGATATACCCCGCTCCGCGGGCGAAGCCCACCACGACGCCTCCGGCGGCGAGCAGCTCGCCGAGCCGCTCGCGCACCTCCGCCCGCCAGCGCCGCGCCTCGGACGGATCGCTCAGGCGCAGACGCTCGATGTCGTCGGGCACGGCGACCGTCGCGACGCCGGGAGCGTTCGGGTCGACAGCCTGGCCGTGGCCCGAGGCCGCCGCCACCACCTCCGGGTCGCGCAGCATCCAGCGCACCAGGAGCCGGTCGGTGTCGTCGTCGCCGTTGATGGCATCGGTCATGGGACCGTAGAAGTTCGCAAGGTACTCGGCGGGCATCGCCCGCAGCTTGGCGATGTTGAAGTATGCGTTGCGGGCGACGAGCGGGTCGAAGGTCCACTCGATGACGTCGACACCGTGCGCCAGCGCCCATGCGCGCTGGTGCAGCTTCATCGCGTAGCCGACCGACCGTCCGAGGTGCCCGGTGGAGACTCCCGCGATGTGGCTGTGCAGCGCGTGCCGCTCGGGCATGGAATGGAACCCCACCGTCGCGCCGACGAGCTCGTCGCCGGCATAGGCCCCGCTGATGTAGTTGCCGGCCTTGCCGAACGCGCGCAGCAGCTCGGGCGGCAGGGGCGGATTGTCGAGGCTGCGCCCCCAGATCTCGGCCAGGAGGCGCACGACGGCGGACTGCTCATCGATGCCGGCGAGCTCGCGCACGTGCACCCCCGCCGCACGCGCGGCACGCTCGGCGTCGCTCGCCGCGCTGCGGGCGACCGGGTCGGCCTGCAGGATGTCGGTCACGACGGACCCCCACGCGGTCCGCTCAGCAGGTCGGACAGCAGCGCGTGCAGCAGCTGCGTCCGGGGGGCGAGCTCGCCGACCAGCACGTGTTCGGTCTCGGCGTGCGCGCCCCCTCCGACCGCGCCGAGCCCGTCGAGGGTGGGCACGCCGATCCCGGCGGTGAAGTTCCCGTCGCTCGCCCCGCCGACGGCCACGCCCGGCAGGTCGCCGATGCCGAGGCCGGCTGCCAGTGCCTGCGCGCGCGCGAAGAGCTGGGCGGATGCCGGGGCATCCAGCGGCGGCCGGTTGACGCCGCCGCGGACCTCGAGACCGGCGCCGGGCAGGGCGGGTCGCAGCGCCCGCACGGCTGCGTCCACCCGCTGCTGTTCGGCCGCCGTGCGCGCGCGCACATCCACCGCGAACCGGGCCTGAGCAGGCACGGTGTTGGTGGTGGTGCCCGAGGTCGCGACCGTCGGAGTCACCGATGTGCCCGCCGCCGGATCGCCGAGCGCGGCCACCGTCCGCACCTGATGGGCGAGTTCGACCGTCGCGTTCACGCCCTTTTCGGGCTCCAGACCCGCATGCGCGGCGAGCCCGTGCACCACCACCTCGTAGAGCGACACGCCCTTGCGCTCGAGCTTGAGAGCCCCGCCGTCGGCGGAGGCCTCCAGCACGAGCGCCGCGCGCGCCCCGCGGGCGGTGTCCTCGATGAGGCCTCGCGAGCTCGGCGAGCCGACCTCCTCGTCGCCGGTGACCAGCAGCGTCACCCCGTCGCGGTCGGAAAGAGCCGCGATGGCGGGCAGCGCCATCGCGAGCCCCGCCTTCATCTCGAAGCAGCCCGGTCCGGTCAGCATGCCGTCCGCGACGGCGAACGGCAGGCGCTCGAGGGTGCCCAG
>DASSYC010000217.1:0-2511 GCA_035703465.1 Microbacterium sp.
CTGCGCGAATACGTCGGGCACGGCATCGGGCGCAGGATGCACGAGTCGCCCTCGGTGTTCAACTACCGCGTCACCGACCCCGGGCCCGAGGTGCGGCCGGGGCTGGTGCTCGCGATCGAGCCGATGGTTGTCATCGGCAGCGATGCGACGTTCGTCGAGGACGACGGCTGGACTGTGTCGACGGTCGACGGCACCGCCGGTTCACATTGGGAACATAGCGTCGCCGTGCATGATGGAGGAGTCTGGGTGCTCACTGCCCCGGACGGAGGAGCAGCAGGACTGGCGCCGTTCGACGTGACGCCGGTGCCGATCGGATAGGGGCAGAGCAGTGGCAGCAGCAGTGCGAAGGACGAACTGGTTCGCGATCTGGGTGAGCGTCGCCGTGGTGGTGGTGCTTCTGGTCGTGGGCGGCCTGGTCGTGTGGATGAACAACATGGCCGCCGGCACCGGCGACACACCGCAGGGCGCAACCGTGAACTCCGAGACCGGGGCGATCTCGATCGGCGACGGTCCGGACACCGTCACGACGTGGTTCGACTTCTACTGCCCGCACTGCCAGGACTTCGAGGCCGCCTACGGCCCGACCATCGACGGGCTCATCCAGGACGGGTCGATCACGCTCGAGCTGCAGCCGGTCGCGCTGGCGGGGCTGAACGCCGCATCGGGCACCGACTTCTCGGCACGCGCGGGCGGCGCGCTGTACTGCGTCGCCGAGGAGAACGGCGATGCCGTGATGCCCTTCTTCGACACGCTGTTCGCCACCAACCCCACCGGTCCGGGGCAGACAGACGACGAGCTCGCGCAGATGGCGGCGGATGCCGGGGCTCCCGGGGCCGCGGACTGCATCACCGGCAACAAGTTCAACAAGTTCGTGCTGGCGCAGGCGGCGAAGCTGCCCCCCAACCCGGACACGGGTCAGGCGGGCACCCCGACGCTGCTGATCAACGGAGAGTACGTGCCGGTGACCGGCGACATCAACGCGGACCTGACCTCGCGCCTGGGCTGATCCCAGGGCTCAGGGCTGACCCGCGCGCTCAGGGCTGACCCTGGGCGCTCAGGCGCCCTGCAGCCCGACCCGGTCGGGGATGTCGAACGGCAGGTTCGGCAGCCACGTCTCCGGCGCGGGCCAGGGGCGCGAGGTGGGCAGCGCCTTCAGCAGGCTGCGCAGGCCGGAGGGCGAGACCACCGGGTGGATGCGCCGCGGTGCCCAGTGGCCGAGCGCGCCGCACCACCAGTGCCGCCAGGTCGCGTCAGCGCTGTCGGGGTCGAGCACGACGTAGTAGTCGGGCATGATGGCGTCGCCGGAGCGGAAGGCGGCCAGCGCGGCATCCACCTCGATCTCCAGCGCCCCGAGCGTCGCGCGCTCTTCGTAGAGTTCGACCCACGCGGCCGCGACGTGGACCAGCGGATCGGCGTCATGGACGATCCACGGCTTCGCGGCTGCGGCGATGCGCCTGGTCGCCAGCGCCGGCTCGGTGTCGCCGAGCGCGAGGGCCTCCACGCCCGCGAGTCCGTCGAAGTGCTCCAGGGCGCCCGCCGCCGCATCGCCGACCACGGCGACGACTGTTCCGCCGGCAGGATCACTGCGCGAGTGCGCCATGCCTCAGCATAAGCAGATCGCACGCGCGATTCCGGGTGTACGTTCGAAGTGAACGGTCGGTCCGGCGGGATCGGCTCTGGGGAGATCACATGCGCGCCATGGCCGCGGGTTCCGTCTTGACCGACACGTCGCGAAGCGGGATCCGCCGTCGATGGCGACGTGCCCTGGCCGTGGCGGCCGTGCCGGCGCTGATGGCGGGTCTGGCGGGATGCTTCGGCGCACCGGTGCCCGCGGCATCCGGCTCCTCGTCGCCGACCGGCGGATCCACGCCCGCTGCCTCGCCCGCCTCGGATGTCTCGGAGCCCGAGATCGCCGCGATCGTCGAAGACGCGATGGCCGACCTGCACCTGAAGGCCGCCATCGTGCAGGTGCAGGTCGGAGATGAGACTGTCAGCCTGCAGGCGTTCGGCGAGTCGATGACCGGCGTTCCGGCTACGACCGACATGCACTTCCGCAACGGGGCTGTGGCGTTCGAGTACATCAGCAACCTGCTGCTGCAGTACGTCGACGACGGCACGGTCTCGCTGGACGACACCATCGACCAGTGGGCTCCGGAGCTGCCCGAGTCCGACAAGGTGACGCTGCTGATGCTGACCAATCAGACCACCGGATACCCCGACTTCGAGACCGACCCGGGCTGGACGGCGGCGTACAACGCCGACCCGTTCCACGAGTTCACCTATCAGGAGCGGCTGGACTACGCGTTCTCGAGGCCGATGGAGTTCGCACCGGGGACGAACTGGAGCTACGCGCACACGAACTTCATGATCCTGGGCGAGATCCTCTCGCAGATCGGCGGGGCGCCGCTGGCCGACCTGCTGCGCGAGAAGGTGCTCGACCCGATGGGGCTCAGTCAGACGCAGTCGTTCGATTCGGCGACCATTCCCGAGCCGGTGCTGCACGCGTACAGC
>DASSYC010000034.1:0-3664 GCA_035703465.1 Microbacterium sp.
GGGCTGATGCGGATGGCGCTGCCGACGCCGGCCTGCACCTGCACGTAGTCGGTGAAGGTCACCGGGCTCGGGTTGGACTCGGCGTCGAGCACGCCGATGCGCACGACGCCGGTGCCGGCCTGGCCCGAGCCGTCGACGACGCGGTACGAGAACGAGCGCTGCCCGCTGTCGCCCGGGGCACTGGTGTACACGACGGACGCGCGGTCGGCGGACAGGGTGGCCGACCCCGCCTCGGGCTGGGTGAGGATGCGGTCCAGCGACACCTGATCACCGTCCGGGTCGACGCCGAACTGGTCGAACGGGATCGATGTGCTCTGTCCGCTCAGGACCCGCCCCTCCAGCGTCTCGGGCTGCGGTGCACGGTTGGACTCGTCGTCGATGACCGTCACACGCACCGTCGCCGTGTCGGCCAGCTGCGGGGCGCCGGTGCCGAAGATGGCGTAGTCGACCCGGTAGTCGCCCGGCTCGGTCGGCGCGAGATACCGCAGGAGCCCCCCGGACGCGAAGGCGAGACCGGTCGCGCTGGACGAGCGCACGGCGGACGGATCGAGGGTGAGCGGCCCGCCCGAGGGTGCAATGTCGTTGTCGAGGACGGGGATGTCGAGCTGGGCGCCGGCGCGCACCACCACCGAGTCGTCGACGGCGATCGGGGCGAGCTCGGGCGGCGGGGGCAGCAGGTAGACGGTGGCCTCGCCGGTGAGGCGCGAGCCGAGATCCTCCGTGCCGTCGCTGACGACGTACCGGACGGTGCCCAGCCGGCCGGGACTGGAATCGCTCGTGGTGCCGGTGACCCGGATGTAGCGCTGGCCGACGGCATCCACGGTCATCGACGCGCTCGCCTCGGCCAGCGGCTCCACGTCGCTGAGCAGCAGCACGCGACGGGTGGGGTTGCTGACGGCGTCGAAGACGTCCAGCGTGGCATCCTCGTTCGGGCGGACGAACGCGATCACCGGCGAGGTCGCCAGGTCGGCGGCCGCGTCGGCGGGGAGGATCGTGATGCGCGCGAGGGCAGTGGCCGGCTCGCCCCCGGCAGTCACCGTGTAGCTGACGAGGTAGGTGCCGGCCTGCTTCGCGACGAAGTCGAAGGCGGTGCCTCCGGCCGCGGCGACCACCTGCGCGGGGGCATCGTCGAGCACGCGCACCGCCGTGAGCGCGAGGCTGCCCACCGTGCCGGTGACGTGCGGGGCGACATCCACCGTGACGCTGCCGGAAGCGAGCGAGTCGGTCACCGCGAACGACTGGGCCACCAGCGCGGGGGCGGCGGTGACGCGGATGAGCAGCTCCTTCGTCGTGACGGCGCCGCGCGCGTCCGACACGGTGACGTCGAGGTCGACGACGAGCTGATCGGCGGCCGAGCCGTCGGGATGCTGGTAGACGATGTCGCCCGCGGGCGTCGAGGCCACCGCGCCGACACCGCTGCGGTTGTGCACCGACAGGAGAAGCAGCGGGTCGCCCTCGGGGTCGACCCAGCCGTTGAGCACCGGAACCGACACGGTGCCTCCCGGCTCGACCTGCGGCTCGGGCCAGGTCGCCAGGCAGCCCTCCACCCCGCAGAACTGCGGCGCGGTGTTGCCCGGGCCCGCGACCGTGAGGGTGACGGTGGCCGGCTCGGAGTACAGGCCGTCGCCGCCGGTGCCATCGGTGACGCGGTACGACAGTGTCGCGGTGCCCGTGGCGGCAGGGTCGACGTGCACCGCCAGGCGCTGCCCGCTGTCGGTGATCGTGACCGCCCCGAACGCCGGATCGAGCCCCTCGACCGATGCCGCGTCGATGGTGAGCACGTCGGTGTTGGGGTCGTGGTCGTTCAGCAGCACCGGCAGCGCCACCAGGTCGCCGGCGCGCACCCCGAACGCGTCGGGCTCGGCCACCGGCGGCTTCGGGTCGATGACGAAGGCGGCCTGCTCCTCGGTCGGCACCGACTGCTCGTCGGTGCGGTCATCCAGCGACCAGTCCTGGCTGGAGGGCACGAGCGCCCCGTCCGGCGCCGTCCACACCCACCCGGACCGCGTCTCGTTGAGGATCATCGCCGACTCGGTGGCGGTGAACACCGGGCGACGCTCGTCGCCGAGCGTCTGGCCCGCGAAGTCGAGCGCGACCTCGCCGGCGTCCGACCCCGACCGCCACAGCACGCCGCCGTCGGCACGCAGCCATGCCGCGTACACCTCGCCGTCGAACAGCACCGGCCGCGCCGGGGTGCCGAACGCGCGGGCCTCGCCGCCCAGCACCCGCGTCGGCGCCGACCCGTCGGCGCCGACGCGCACGAGCCCGGCCTCGTCGGCCAGGTAGAGGGCGTCGGCGCGGGCCGACGCCCTCGCGACGGCGACCGTGCCGGTCAGGTCGACGGGCACGGGATCGTCGGCGCCGCGGATCCAGACGCGGTCGCCGGAGAGGTCGACGAGGAACCATGTGCCGCCGGCCGAGACGACGTCGAAGTCCCCGTCCGGCGTGGCCTGGACGGGGTCGGAGCCGAGCACCCGCGAGGTCGGGATGTCGTAGCGCAGCACGGCGCCCTGCACCGGCGAGTAGCTGTACAGCACGCCCTGGTCGTCGAGCCCGACGGCCGTGGCCGTGTACTCGGGGCCGTCGTCGCCGCCGGACGGCTCGAGCTGGGTGACGTCGCCGCCGGACAGCGTGCCGCTGAAGACGGCGCCCGAGTCGGTGCGGTATGCCACGTAGTCGCCGGCGACGGTCGCCTCCACCGTGCCGGACGGAGTCGTCGGCGAGTCCTTCAGCGTCGCCGCGTCGAGGTCGGCGGGCAGGGCGTCGTCGATGCGGGTGACCCGGCCGAAGCTCTCCGAGAAGAGATAGCTGCCGTCCGAGGCCTCCACGACCGCCGCCGGGCTGGTGACGCTGCGCACCGTGTCCAGCTCGCCGATGGCGGTGTTCACGCGCGCGTAGCGGCTGCCCGGGCCCGTCTGCAGCGCCCAGACGGACGTGTCCGTCGGCGGGGTCTGCTTCGCGTCCAGGCCCGGCCAGACCACGCTCACGGTGATCACCATCGCCGCCGCCGCCGCGGTCGAGACGGCGCCGATGAGTGTGCGGCGGCGCATTCAGAGCCCCCCGAATCCGACGGCCCACACGACGACCGCGGCCGCGGCCAGCACCCCCGCCGCGGCGCCGACCCACGGCCAGACCCGCCGCTGCGGCGGGGCCGCGGTGATGGCGGTGTCCTCGTCGCGCGCCAGCTGCGCGAGCGCGGCGGGCGCAGCGACCCGGCGCGCCGACTCGTGCGGCACGGCGGAGCGCACAGCACTGCGCAGCGAGGCATCCGCGAAGTCCACCGCGTCCACCGGCGGCCACTCCTGGACCGCCACCTCCACAGGGGTGACCGGCAGCTGCAGCTCGGCCTGCACCGCCCGCAGCGCCTGGGCGACATCCAGCGCACGCCGGTAGCGGTCCTCGGGGCTGCGGCTCATCGCGCGGCCCAGCACGGCATCGAGGCTCTCGGGCACGTCGGGGCGCGTCATCCGCGGGTAAGACGCCTTGAGGATGCGGCGCTTGAGATGCTCGCGGGTGTTCTGCCCCTTCTCGAGCCGCTCGAAGGGGCTGCGCCCGGCCAGCAGCGAGTACACCGTGGCGCCCAGCGCCCACACCTCGCTGGCGACCGTTCCCGCGGTCTGCTCGGCGACCACCTCGGGCGCGCTCCAGGGCACCGACATCGCCA
>DASSYC010000075.1:0-10627 GCA_035703465.1 Microbacterium sp.
GAGTTCGTCGATCGAACCGCGCGGCACTCGTCCGCTGATCTCCGCGAGATGCTTGAGCATCGCAGCCCCGCTGAGGCGGCTGATCATCCGCAGCTCCCCAGGAATGTACCCGATGCGGCGGCGCAGAGCGGCGCCGCCGGCACGCGGGCTCTGCCCGAGCACGGCGATCTCCCCGGAGGTGGGACGGATGATGTCCACCAGCATTCGCAGCGTGGTCGTCTTGCCGGCACCGTTCGGCCCGATGAGGCCGAACACGCACCCCTGAGCGACGGTGACATCGAGATCGTGCACGGCGACATGCGATCCGTATCGCTTGTGCGCAGCGCTGATCTGGATCGCTGCGGTCATGGTTATCGCCGGCCCCGGCATCAGTAGACCTGCTGCATCGCGGCTTCATGGATCGTGCGGTCGGTGATGTCCTGCCACGGCAGCGCGGCGTCGCCCGCGGCGCCGGGCCTGGTGCGGATCGCCTCCGTGATGCGCTCGCGCAGCAGTTCGCCGCCTTCGCAGCCGGTGACATCCAGCACGACGACGTTGACGTACCGGCCTCGGGAGCGCTCCATCTCGGCGTGAGTGCGGCTGGCAGAATGCGCCGCCGCGCCCAGGCACGCTCCGGGCGGGAGTGAACTGCTCTGAACGTAGACGACGATCACGTGCACAAGTGCGGACCAGGATTTCGCGTACTCGTGCGCGTCGCGACATGCGTGCCGCAGCTGACGTCGGGCCGCCATCCGAGACGGAGCGTCACGCAAGTCGACTCCCCAGATGAGAGCGCGCGGTGATGCCGACGCCTCGACCTGGCTTGCAGCGAGCGGCTGCAGCACGGCGAAATCGTCGCCGCGCACGAGGTAGGAGGCGTTCAACGGGGTCACCCTTCGTCCGCGGTCATCTGTCTCATCGCCGACCAGTCTTCCCGGCACACCTCGCCCGCAATTCCTCGCAGACAGAGGTCGACTATACGCCTGTCCATACCATCCGGGGGCCGCATCGCGGGTTGGGCGGAGTATCGCGCACCGTAAGCTGGTCACGGCGCGTCGGGAAGTCTGGTCGACATCGCGACCAATCGACCCCGGGAGACGACGTGACCGGCACCGACCACACAGATCCGCACCCCGCTGCGCCCAGCCGCGGGATCTTCCCTGGCCGCGGCAGCTACATCGAGGCGCTGCGAATCGGCACGCTGCTGCGCAAGGAGACTATCGGGGGCGCGCTGCTGGTGCTGACGGCCGCGATCTCGATCGTGTGGGCGAACACGCCGTGGGCGGACGGGTACTTCTGGCTGCGCGACCTCGAGGTCGGCTATGAGCCCTGGCATCTGCGGCTCAGCCTTGGCACCTGGGCGGCGGACGGACTGCTGGCGATCTTCTTCTTCCTGGTCGGCCTGGAACTCAAACGCGAATTCGTGTCCGGCGATCTGCGGCGCTTCAGCACCGCGATCGTTCCCGTCGTCGCCGCAGCAGGCGGGGTCGTCATCCCCGCCCTGCTCTACGTGGCCGTCGTAGCACAGTCACCCGATCTGCTGCGCGGATGGGCGATCCCGACGGCAACGGACATCGCCTTCGCCGTCGCGGTACTCGCCCTCATCGGCTCGCACCTGCCGGGATCGCTGCGCATCTTCCTGCTCACCCTGGCGGTGGTCGACGACCTCATCGCCATCACGATCATCGCGGTGTTCTACACCGAGACCATCGTGATCCCGCCCCTCCTGATCAGCCTCGTCGTGATCGCGGTGTACGCCGCCCTCGCCCAGGCCTATCGGAGGTTCTTCCACCTGCGCCCGGCGGCCGCCTGGCTCATCCTCCTGCCGATCGGCGTCATCGCGTGGGCATTCCTGCATGCCTCCGGCATCCACGCCACGATCGCAGGGGTCCTGCTCGGCTTCACCATCCCCGTCGTGCACCGCAGGCGCGACGGCGTCGACCCCGCCGAGTCCGGACTGGCCGAGGTCTTCGAGCACCGCTTCCGCCCACTCTCGGCCGGTCTCGCGGTGCCCGTCTTCGCTTTCTTCTCAGCCGGCGTCGCCATCGGCGGCGTGGAAGGGCTGGCCTCGGCCCTCAGCGATCCGGTCGCCATCGGCATCCTCGTCGGACTCGTCGCCGGTAAGCCCATCGGCATCCTGCTGGCCACCTGGCTGACCACCCGAGTACGTGGCATCCGGCTCGACCCCACTCTCAGGTGGGTGGACGTCGCCGGGGTCGGACTGCTCGCCGGCATCGGGTTCACCGTCTCGCTGCTGGTCACCGAACTCAGCTTCACCGGAGCCGACTCCCACCAGGATCACGCGAAGGTCGCGATCCTCCTCGCCTCCGTCGTCGCAGCCGCCGTCGCCTCGATCCTGCTCATCGCCCGCAACCGCCGATACCGCAAGATCAGCGCACTGGAGGCCGTCGACGCAGACGGCGACGGCGTACCCGACGTCTACAACACGGACTGACACATCACAGTCAAAGGCATCCGCACGAGTACAGTGGACGACGGTGAGCCGGGAAGTCTGGTCGGCGTGCGGGCGATGCGTCCCGCGACGAGACCGCTGGAGGCACCGTGACACACGTGGCGACTGCACTCATCATCGCGATGGGCGAGATCAACTCCGGCGCAGGGACACCGAGCCATGAGAGTGCGATCGACCGACTCGGGCTGATCGCCGCGTGGGCGGCCGCAGTGGCCGTGGCGGTGCTGGCGGCGGCGGTTCTGATCTGGCTCCGCCTCAGCGCTCATCGGTAGGCAGCCGCCACTAGGTCCTGGCCCCCGCACTTCACTAGTCTTCCGCGAGTCAGGCCACGATCAAGGTGATCGAGTCGGATCGTCGATCTACACTCGCCGAGCATGGGCAGCGTCTCCGCGTACGAGTCGGCGCACGGCCGCCGGTACCGCGTGCGCTATCGCAAGCCTGACAAGACGCAGACCGACAAGCGCGGGTTCACGACGAAGCGGGAGGTGCAGCTCTTCCTGGCGTCGGTCGAGCTCGACAAGGCGCAGGGCGGGTACATCGATCCGAGCAGGGCGCGCGTGTCGACAGCGGAGTGGATGGAGATCTGGATTTCATCACGCTCCGACGTGCGGGCGAGCACGCGGGAGCGCATCCAGAACATCATCCACGTGCACATCAACCCGAAGCTCGGGAACCTTCCGCTCGGCGAGCTCACTCGACTGGGCGTGCAGCAGTGGGCGTCGAAGCTCCCGGGCGAACCTGCCACCGTGCGCAAGATCGTCCTGGTGCTCTCCGGCGCCCTGAAGTTGGCCGTCGAGGATGGTCGGATCGCGTCCAACCCTGCGGCATCGCTGCGGCTCGCGAAGGTCGTCCAGAAGCGCAAGCGTTATCTCACCCACGCGCAGGTCGGCGAGCTTGCGCATGCCGTCGGACAGCTCCCCAACGGAGCCGAGCTGGGATACGACATCCTCGTGCTCGTGCTCGGCTATTGCGGGCTGCGGTGGGGCGAGGCGACAGGACTGAGAGTCAAGGACGTCGACCTCGAGACCGGTCGCCTCAACATCGAGGTCACGGTCGTGATGGTCCGCGGGAACCAAGGCCTCGAAGCACCGAAGGACTACGAGCATCGATCCATCCCGATCCCGGACTTTCTCATCCGCCACCTCGCGCGGCAGGTCGCAGGCCGCTCTCCTAAGTCACCGGTCTTCTATGGCCAGCGCACCGGAACATGGCTGCGCAATCAGGTCTTCCGAGTCGGCTGGTTCGACCCGGCCCGCGGCGAGCATCGGCCTCGGCGGCCTGACTCCGCACGAGATGCGGCACACCGCGGCATCTCTGGCGATCTCATCGGGTGCGAACGTGAAAGCCGTGCAGCGGATGCTCGGCCACGCCAAGGCGAGCATCACGCTCGACGTGTACGCCGACCTGTTCGAGGAAGACCTCGATGCCGTGGCGAACTCGCTGAATGCCGCCGCCCTGCAGACCCCTGTCGGGGACTTCTACGGGCTGCCTTGACACGCTCCGTATCGCAACGCTCGCTCAACGATCCGATGTGCAGAAACGTGCGAGAACGCACCGGAAACGCCGATCCGCGGCGCTCCCCTGCATCCGCCTGCTCTGTCATCCGTGGGCAATCCGTGGGCAAATCCCGAAATGAGCACGAGAATACGATTCTCGGAAACGAGAAAACCCCCGGATGACCGGGGGTTTCTGTTGGTGACCCCAGCGGGATTCGAACCCGCGTTACCGCCGTGAGAGGGCGGCGTACTAGGCCGCTATACGATGGGGCCGCTTACGCAACCGTTCAATTATGCCATGACCGAAGGGCCCCGACAAATCGCGGGAAGCCGCCTGTCAAGAGCTTGCCGCGGGCGTTGCAGGACCGGTTGACTCGGAGGATGCGAGTCACCAAGCACCACCATGCCGCGCTCACCGTCCATGAATCCGGCAAGACGCTGGTGATCGACCCGGGCTCGCTCACCGACCCCCTGGTGGACACCGGCGACGTCGTCGGAATCGTCCTGACGCACGAGCATCCCGACCACTGGACGCCCGATCACCTCGACCGGATCCTCAAGATGTCCCCCGGCATCCCGATCTACGGCCCCGAGGGCGTCGCGAAGGCCGCCGCGGGGTACGACGTGACGGTCGTGAATCCGGGCGACACCGTCACGCTCGAGCCGTTCACGCTGCGGTTCTTCGGCGGCACGCACGCGATCATCCACGAGACCCTGCCCGAGGTCGACAACGTCGGCGTGCTGGTCAACGAGGTGTTCTACTATCCCGGCGACTCGTTCACCGTGCCGAAGGGCGTCGACGTCAAGCTCCTGGCCGCACCGCTGGCGGCACCGTGGCTCAAGATCGGCGACGCGATGGACTTCGTGCTCGACGTGGCTCCGCGCCAGGCGTTCGGAACGCACGACATGACCGTGTCGGTCATCGGGCGGTCGATGCACCGTGCGCGGCTGCGCTGGGCGACCGAGAAGGACGGCGGGGAATTCCTCGAACTCGAACCGGGCGACTCCACCGACCTCTGAACGCGGACGAAGGATGCCGCGGACCGTGAAGTCCGCGGCATCCGTCGTGCGGGTCGACTATTCGGCGTCGAGGTCCGTCTCGAGCAGGGTCACGAGCTCGTCGAGGGCCTGGTCGGCGCCCTCGCCCTCTGCCTTGAGCGTCACGACCGTGCCGTGCGCGGCGCCCAGTCCCATGAGGGACAGGATGCTGCCGGCGTTGAGATCCGGACCGCCCGGGGCCGCGATGGTCACGGGGATCTTTTTCTCCTGGACGGCTTGCACGAAGAGCTTCGCGGGCCGTGCGTGCAGACCCGAGCTGCTCGCGATGGTTGCCTGACGTTCTGCCATGGTCACTTGCCTTTCGTCGAAGACGGCTGTCTCCAGCATTCCCTATTCGTCATACACGGTCGAGGGTTTCAGGCGGGAACCGCCGCAACCTCGAGGTTCGCCTCGGCCTGGGCGAGTTCCTTCGGCGCGATGAAGCGCTTGAAGGCGACCACGAGGAAGCCGGTGACGACGACGCCGGCGGCGAGGGCCAGCAGGAAGCCCCAGATCGGGTTGATCGCGAACAGGACGAAGATGCCGCCGTGCGGTGCGTACGAGGCCACCTGGAACACCATGCACAGGGCACCCGTGACCGCCCCGCCGACCATGGAGGCGGGGATCACGCGCAGCGGGTCGGCCGCGGCGAACGGGATCGCGCCCTCCGAGATGAACGACGCTCCGAGCAGCCAGGCCGCCTTGCCGTTCTCGCGCTCCACCGGCGTGAACAGCTTGCGGGCGAGCACCGTCGAGGCGAGCGCCATGGCCAGCGGCGGCACCATGCCCGAGGCCATCACGGCACCCATGATCAGCAGCGGCGCCGGGTTGTCGACCGAGCCGGCCGCGAGACCGGCGACCGCGAACGAGTACGCCACCTTGTTGACCGGACCGCCCAGGTCGAAGCACATCATCAGGCCGAGGATGATGCCGAGCACGATCGCGGGTCCGCCCGACTCGGTGAGGCTCGTCAGCCAGTCGGTGAGCCAGGTCATGAGGGTCGCGATCGGGCGACCCAGGAACAGGATCAGCAGACCCGACGCGATGATCGACCCGACGAGCGGGATGATCACGACCGGCATGAGTCCGCGCAGCCAGCGCGGCGCGGGCAGCCGCCCGAGCCACCAGGCCACGACACCCGCGAGCAGACCGCCGACGATGCCGCCGATGAAGCCCGCGTTCATGAGCACCGCGACCGCGCCGGCGACGAACCCGGGCGCGATGCCGGGCCGGTCGGCGATCGCGAAGGCGATGTAGCCGGCCAGCGCTGAGACGAGGAAGCCCATCGACGTCGCGCCGATCATGAAGAAGACCGCGCCGAGGTACTGGCCGAGCGGCCCGAACGGCGACGTGATGTTCTCGGTCGGCAGATCCCACAGGGAGTTCTGCGTGATGATCGTCGACGCGTCGGCCGTGATCTCGTACCCGCCGAGGGCGAAGCCGAGCGCGATCAGCAGACCGCCGCCCGCGACGAAGGGGATCATGTAGCTCACACCGGTGAGGAGGATCCGCTGGATGCGCGCACCGAACGAGATCGGCGCGGCTGAGGATGCCGCCGCGTCGTCGGCCGTGCCGCTCACGCGCGCGCCGTTCGGGTTCTTCGCCGTCGCGACGGCCTCGGCGATGAGCGCGTCGGGCTGTTCGATGCCGCGCTTGACGCCGGAGCGCACGACGGGCTTGCCGGCGAAGCGGCCGGGCTCGCGCACGTCGACGTCGGTCGCGAAGATCACGGCATCCGCGCCGTCGATCACATCGCGCGGGAGCGCCTGGTAGCCGCTCGAGCCCTGCGGTTCGACGACCAGATCGATGCCCGCCTTCTTGCCGGCGGCGGTGAGCGCATCGGCGGCCATGAAGGTGTGGGCGATGCCCGTGGCGCACGCGGTGACGGCCACGATGCGGGCCGGGTGCCCGTCGATCGTCAGTGCGTCCGACGCGGAGCGGGCGGCAGCAGCCGCGGCGGCAGCGGGAGCCGCGGCAGCAGCCGCGGCGGGGGCGTCGTCGCCTTCGCCGATGGCGTTGCGGACGATCGCGACCACCTCGTCGGCGCTCGTCGCGGCGCGCAGCCCCGCGGTGAAGTCATCCTGTATGAGGCTGCGTGCGAGCTTCGAGAGCACCGCGAGGTGCGCCTCAGCGGCGCCCTCTGGCGCCGCGATCAGGAAGACCAGGTCTGCCGGGCCGTCGGGAGCGCCGAACTCCACGCCGGGGCTCAGCCGCGCGAACGCGAGCGACGGCGTGACGACCGCCGCGCTCTTCGCGTGCGGGATGGCGATCCCGCCGGGGAGTCCGGTCTCGTCCTTCTGCTCGCGGGCCCACGCGTCGGCGAAGAGGGCTTCGCCGTCGGTGGCGCGACCCTGCGCGGCGACGCGCGCCGCAAGAGCACGGATCACCGCCGCTTTGTCGGCGCCGAGCGGGGTGTCGAGAGACACCAGCTCGGGGGTGATGGTCTGGGACACGGTGACCTCCAATGGTCGGTGATGCGGTGATGCGGTGTGACGGATCTGCGTGCGGTGGTGGGAATCAGGAATCGAGCGAGCGGACCACGACGTCGCCGAAGGGCAGATCGTCGGGAGCCGGGGCCTGTGTGCCGGGGAGGGAGGCCGCGGCCGCGCCGTACCGGATGCTGTGGCGCAACCGGCCCGCGGGGTCTTCGCCCGCGACATCGGCGAGGAGGTAGCCGGCGAGCGAGCTGTCGCCGGCGCCGACGGTGCTCTGCACCCGGATGCGCGGCGGGGCCGCCTGCCAGGCGCCGTCCGCAGTCACAAGCACGGCGCCGGCGGCGCCCAGTGTGACCAGCGCCGCGCCCACGCGTCCCGGCACCAGCGCGCGTGCGACGGGCAGGACCGCCGCGGCCAGATCGCCGTCCGCCTCGAGCGCGACTCCGACGAGCTCGGCGAGCTCTTCGTCGTTCGGCTTGATCAGATCGGGGGCGGCGTCGGCGACCGCGGCGTGCAGTGCGGCGCCCGACGTGTCGATCGCGATGCGCGGCGCCTCTGCGCCCCAGCGGGCGCGCACAGCGGTGACCATCCGGACGTAGAGGTCGTCCCCCGCGCCGGGCGGCAGCGAGCCGGCGAGCACGAGCCAGTTCGCCGCCTCGCTGGCTCCGACGACCGCCGCGATGAGGTCTTCGACCTCCGACGCGGCGAGCGTCGCACCGGGCAGGTTGAGCTTCGTCGTCACGCCGGCCGGGTCGGTGATGGTGACGTTCGCCCGCACGTGACCCTGCACCGCGACAGGGCGGGCCGGAACGTGCGAGGAGTGGAGCGCTGCCGTGAAAGGGTCGTCCTCGGCGAGCGGGAGCACCGCCAGAGCGTCGGCACCGGCCGCCGCCACGACGCGTGCGACGTTGATGCCCTTGCCCCCGGCATCCTCTCTGCCGGCTGCGGCGGCCTGCACCTCGCCGGGCCGCAGTGCGGCGCCGAGCGTGATGGTGCGGTCGAGGGACGGGTTGGCCGTCACCGTGACGATTCTGCTCATGCCTGCCAGACCCCCACTTCGGCATCCGACAGCGCTGCGGCGAGCACGGCATCGGGGCGCGCGTCCGTCACGAGCACGTCCAGCGCGTGCAGCGGCGCGAAACTGACCAGCAGCTCGCGGCCGAGCTTGTCGGCATCGGCGACGAGGACGACCCGGCGCGCGGCGCGCACGATGGCGGACTTCACGGCGGCTTCGTCCGGGTCGGGCGTACTGAGGCCGAACGAGGCGGAGATGCCGTTCGTGCCGATGAAGGCGATGTCCGGACGCAGCCGCTCGATCGATCGCACCGTCTCGGCGCCCACGGCCGCTGCCGTCGCCGTGCGGACGCGGCCGCCGATCACCGTCAGGTCGGCATCCGACGCGCCCGCGAGGGCGTGCGCGAGGGTCATCGCGTGCGTGACGATCTCGGCGTGACCTCCGGTGACGATCAGGCGCTCGGCGAGTTGAGCGGCGACCGCCTGCGTCGTCGTGCCGGCGTCGAGGTACAGCGATCCGCGGAATCTGTCTCCGACGACTTCGAGAGCGCGGCGCGCGATGGCGACCTTCGCGTCGCTGCGGCGGGTCGACCGCTCGGCGAGCGTCGGCTCGGCCATGCTGTCGCGATCGCGCGTCACGGCGCCGCCGTGAACACGGCGCAGGGCGCCGACGCGCTCGAGCTGATCGAGGTCACGGCGCACCGTCTCTGTCGTCACGTCGAATCGCCGGGCGAGTTCGACCACGCTCACGCGACCCTCGTCGAGCAGCAGACGCTCGATGAGTTCTTGGCGCTCCATCGCGTACATGACAACTCCTCCGTGAATTTCCCACACGTTACAACATAAAGCAACACATACGCAAGTGGTTTCTGGGAGAACGCCCGAGAGGCCGGCTCGCTAGGGTCGGGAGGGTGCCCGACAAACCCGCCGCCGAGCTGACGATGGACGCGGAGCTCATCCGCACTCTCATCGCGGAGCAGGCACCCGATCTGGGCGTGAGCGAAAGCACCCCGATCGCTCACGCGGCCGACGGCTGGGACTGCTCGGTATGGCGGCTCGGCACCGATCTGGCGGTTCGACTCCCCCGGCGCGCGGCATCGGCCTCCCTCCTGCTGCACGAGCAGACTGTGCTGCGCGCGATCGCCGACCGCCTCAAAGGCACCGGCGTCGGTGTTCCCGCGCCCGTTCTGTCGGGGAGGCCCGCGCACGGCTATCCCTGGTCGTGGTCGATCGTGCCGTGGTTCGACGGCGTTCCCGGCCTGCAGATCCCGCGCGGGAAACGCGCGGAGTGGGCGCCAGGACTGGCGCGCGCCCTCGACGCGATCCACGTGGATGCCGCGCCGGGGTTTCCGGTGAACCCGGTGCGCGGGGTTCCGCTTGCAGCACGGGCGGACGCGATCGCCGCGCGCCTGGCCTCCCTCCGGAGCCGGCGGCCTGCCGGGGAGCTCGACGCGGTGGCGAGGGCATGGGATGCCGCCCTGGCCGCGCCCACGTGGGATCGAAGCCCCGTCTGGATCCACGGCGACCTGCATCCCGGCAACCTGATCGTCGACCCGACGGGTCTGGTCGCCATCATCGACTTCGGCGATGTCACTGCCGGCGATCCTGCGTACGACCTGTCGGCCGCGTGGACCGTGTTCGACCCTGAAGGACGCGCTGCCTTCACGGCCACGATCTCCGACCGCTACGACGGCGCGACGTGGGTCCGAGCCCGCGGCTGGGCCGGCGCGGTGGCGCTGCTTCTGCTCGATCAGAGCGATGACAACCCCGACTATGCCGGGCTCGGAGCCGAGATCTCCGCGCAGCTCGTTCGGGATGCCGCCTGAACGTCAGGCCGGGACGTCGGTCGGAGCGACCCAGACCTCCATCGCGTTCTCACGCAGAATGAAGCGCACCACGCTGCCGTCGTCGAGCTCGAGTCCGTCGATGGCGCGCATTCCGGGGTAGAAGTTGATGTCGGCCGTCGGGTCGAGCGGCGCGGGAGCCCAGCCGGCCGTCATCCACTCGCCACGATCGGTCGTCACCACGATGCAGACCGAGCCCTGCTCCGTCTCGCCCGACCAGACCTCAAGGTCGTGGAACCGCGGGCGTGCCACCGCGGTGCCGCCGGCATTGCCCGGGCAAAGAAAAACCCCCGCTGAGCGGGGGATTTCTCGAGCTGGGGTACCTGGACTCGAACCAAGAACAACTGA
>DASSYC010000139.1:0-15316 GCA_035703465.1 Microbacterium sp.
GGGAAGCGCCCGCGGCCCGCTGTCAGGTAGCGCCCGCGGCCCGCTGTCAGGTAGCGCCCGCGGCCCACTGTCAGGCACCCTCACGCCAGCTGTTCCTCGAGCGCGCCGAGCACGCGGTAGCAGTCGATCACCTGGCGCACCGAGGAGTTCGGCTCGCGACCTTCGCGGATGGCGGCGACGAACTCGCGATCCTGCAGCTCGATGCCGTTCATGCTCACCGCGACCTGCGACACGTCGATCTGCTCGTCCTTCCCGTCGAACAGGTCGTCGTACCGCGCGAGGTAGGTGCCGGTGTCGCCGATGTAGCGGAAGAACGTGCCGAACGGTCCGTCGTTGTTGAACGACAGCGACAGCGTGCAGATCGCACCCGACTCGCTCTTGAGAAGGATCCCCATGTCCATGGCGATGCCCAGCTCAGGGTGGATCGGACCCTGGATCGCCTTGGCCTCGACGACCCTGCCCGCCTGGTAGGCGAACAGGTCGACGGTGTGGGCGGCGTGGTGCCACAGCAGGTGATCTGTCCACGACCGCGCCTCGCCCTTGGCGTTCGTGTTCGTGCGGCGGAAGAAGTACGTCTGCACGTCCATCTGCTGCACCGCGAACTCGCCGGCGGTCACCCGGTTGTGCACCCACTGGTGCGACGGGTTGAACCGCCGCGTGTGGCCCACCATCGCGACACGGTCCGACGCCTCGGCGGCGGACAATGTCGCCTCGGCGTCGGCCAGCGAGTCGGCCATCGGAATCTCGACCTGCACGTGCTTGCCGGCGGCCAGGACGGCCTGGGTCTGCGTCGCGTGCTGCTGCGTCGGGGTGGCCAGGATGACGGCATCGACGTCGTCGCGCTCGAGCACCGGCTCGAACCCGACGACGGCGTTCGCGACGTCGTACTCGTCGGCGACGGCCTGCGCCTTCTCGGCCGAGGTGCCGCTGACGACCGTCACCTCGGCGTCGGCGATCTCAGCGAGTCCGTCCAGGTGCTTCCTGCCGAAGGCGCCGGTGGCGCCGACGACGGCGACCCGAACCTTGTCGTTGGTCATTCATGTCTCCTTGCGGGTCGGCTCTGACTGGGTCGGCTCTTCAGGAGAGCCGGCTCAGACGTGGGCGGGAACCTTCTCGTCTTCGCGCGTGTCGGCCTTCTCGGGGACGGCGACCGGGTTGGAGATGACCAGGTGGCCCACCGCGGTGTTCGACGCGGGCACGTGGTAGAAGCGGTGGTCGACCTCGGGGGCACCGCCGCCGAACTGGTCGTCCATGGCGCCGCGGGCGATGAGCCAGTCGACCAGCTCGATGCCCTCGGAGCCCGCCTCGTCGACGTACTCCATGTGCGGCCACTCGGTCAGGCCCAGCGGGTCGGCGATCAGGTGGTCCAGGAACGCGTTGTCCCACTCCTCGTTGATCAGGCCCGCCCGCGGACCCTGGAGCTGGTGGCTCATGCCGCCGGTTCCCCAGATCTGCACGTTGAGCTCCGGTCCGTCCCACTTGTCGAGGGCGCGGCGGATGGCCTTGCCCAGCTCGTAGCAGCGACGGCCGGACGGCACCGGGTACTGCACGACGTTGACCGGCAGCGGGATGACGCGGCACGGCCACTCCTCCACGTCGCCGAATGCCAGGGACAGCGGCACGGTGAGGCCGTGATCGACGACCATCTCGTTGACGAGGGTCAGGTCGAAGTCGTCCTGGATGACGGACTGGGCGATGTGCGCAGCCAGCTCCGGGTAGCCCTTCACGTCGGGGACCGGGCGGGGGCCGTAGCCCTCGTCGGCGACCGGATAGTGCTCTCCTGTGCCGAGCACGAACGTCGGGATGATGTTGGAGTCGAACGCGGTGGCGTGGTCGTTGTAGACGAGGATGATCACGTCGGGCGTGTTCTCCTTCATCCACTTGCGGGTCCACGCGTAGCCGTCGAAGACCTTCTTCCAGTACGGCTCCTCGGTCTTGCCGAGGTCCATCGCCGCGCCGATGGCCGGCACGTGCGAGGTGAACAGCGCCGAGGTGAACTTCGCCGGCGGGTTCTCGCGCATCGTCTCGGCTTTTTCGCCGGGCTCGGGAGGCGTCCAGCCGTCGAGGTCCTTCAGGCGGTTGCCCTTGGGGGTGCGGCCGCCGGAGACCATCATGTCGCGGTAGGCGGCTTCCGACATGCCGGTCATCGAGCCGGCCATCTGCTGGAAGCTGAGACCGTGCGTGGCGCCGAGCTTGGCGAGGAAGTAGATGTTGCCGCCCTCGCGCATGCAGGCGTTCAGGTCGAGGTCGAGCACCGCCTTCTTCTGCGCGTCGCTGAGCGGCCACTCCTCGAGGTACGCCTCGCGGTCAGCGAGGTAGCGCTCACGGTTCTCGGGCTTCATGAACGACATGCAGAACTGGTTGAGGTGGTAGCCCTTGCGGGCCTGCTCGGCATCGAAGATGATCGTGCCGGGGATGTCCTTGTACGGCTTGTCGAGTGCCATGTCATGCTCCTTCTTGCCAGTAGAGGCGGCGCGGGTTGTCCACGAGCAGCTTCCGCTGCGATTCGGGCGTCGGCGCGATCTGTGGGATGTAGTCGACCAGCAGCCCGTCGTCCGGCATGTGGTCCTTGAGGTTGGGGTGCGGCCAATCCGTTCCCCACAGCACCCGGTCCGGGAACTCCTCGACGACGCGGCGCCCGAACGGGACAACGTCAGTGTAAGCGTGCTGTTCGCCGTCCAGGGCGCGAGGACCGGTGACTGAGAGTCGCTCCGGGCAGGACACCTTGCACCACACGTTCGGGTTGTCCCGCATGAAGCGCAGGAAGAGCCCGAACTCCGGTCCGTCGGGGTCCTTCGTGACGTCCGGGCGGCCCATGTGGTCGACGACGACGTCGGTGGGGATCGCCGAGAAGAAGTCGTACAGGTCGGGGAGGTCCTCGGCCTCGAAGTAGATCACGACGTGCCAGCCCAGCGGCGCGATCCTGGCCACGATCTCATCCAGCGAGTCGGTCGGCACCCGGTCGACCAGGCGCTTGACGAAGTTGAAGCGCACGCCGCGCACACCGGCCTCGTGCAGCTCGCGCAGCTGCTCGTCGGTCACGTCGCGGCGCACCGTCGCCACACCGCGGGCACGGCCCTCGCTGCGCTGCAGCGCGTCGACGAGCGCGCGGTTGTCGGCGCCGTGGCAGGTGGCCTGCACGATCACATTGCGGTCGAACCCGAGGTGATCGCGCAGGGCGAACAGCTGGTCTGCGGACGCGTCGCACGGGGTGTACTTCCGCTCCGGAGCGTAGGGGAACTGTGCCCCGGGACCGAACACGTGGCAGTGTGCGTCGACGGCGCCCTCGGGCAGCCGGAACGTCGGGGTGCTGGGGCCGTCGTACCAGTCCAGCCAGCCGGGGGTCTTCTCGAAGCCGCCGCTCGTGTCGCCGTGGGCCATCAGTCCTCCACGTACTCCAGGCCGGCCGCGGCGAGGGGCTCGCGCATGCCGTAGATGTCGAGCCCGAGCACACCCTCGCGGAACTGCTGCCGCTTGGCCTCCTCGTTGTCCTCGCGCTTTCGGGATGCCTCAGCCACCTGGGCCACGACCTCGCGCGGCACCACGACCACGCCGTCCACATCGGCGACGACGACGTCGCCCGGGTTGACGACGGCGTTGGCGACGACGACCGGGACGTTCACCGAGCCGACCGTGGCCTTTACTGTGCCCTTGGCGTTGATCGCCCGCGAGAAGACGGGGAAGTCCATCTTCTCCAGGTCGGCGACATCGCGGACGCCGCCGTCGATGACCAGGCCCCCGCAGCCGCGGGAGGCGAGCGAGGTGGCCAGCAGCTCGCCGAAGAACCCGTCCTCGCTCTCGGTGGTGCAGCCGGCGACGAGCACGTCGCCGTCCTGCACCTGCTCGGCGGCGACGTGCAGCATCCAGTTGTCCCCCGGCTGCAGCAGCACGGTCACGGCCGGGCCGCACATCTTCGCACCGGTGTACACCGGCCGGATGTAGGGGCGCATCAGTCCGACGCGCCCCATCGCCTCATGGATGGTGGCGACGCCGTACTTGGAGAGCTCGGCGACATCGGCCGGGTCGGGCCGCTGGATGCGGGTGCGGACGATGCCGAGGTTGTTCAGGCGCATTCTCTTCTCCTCGTGAAGCGGTTGTCAGAGCCCGCGGGCGGTCAGGGCGCGATCCAGTCGGGGGTACACGCGGCGGGCGTTGCCCTCGAAGACCTGCGCGCGCTGCGCGTCGTCGAGGTTGGGGGTGGCGTCGACATACTTCTTGGTGTCGTCGAAGTAGTGGCCGGTGCGCGGGTCGATGTCGCGGACGGCGCCGATCATCTCGCTCGCGAACAGGATGTTGTCCACCGGGACGACCTCGGTGAGCAGGTCGATCCCGGGCTGGTGGTAGACGCACGTGTCGACGAACACGTTGCCCAGGAGATACTCCTCGAGCTCGGGCTTGCCCAGCGCCATCGCGAGACCGCGGAAGCGGCCCCAGTGGTAGGGGATCGCGCCGCCGCCGTGCGGGATGACGAGCTTGAGGTCGGGGAAGTCGGCGAACAGCGTGTCGCCGCCGCGGATCAGCTGCATGAACGCCGTGGTGTCGGCGTTGAGGTAGTGGTCGCCGGTGGTGTGCATCACCTGCGGCATGCAGGTCGAACTCACATGCACCATGGCCGGAAGCTCGTACTCGACGAGCTTCTCGTAGATGGGGTACCACGCACGGTCGGTGATCGGCGGAGCGGTCCACCTGCCTGCGGACGGGTCGGGGTTGAGGTTCACGGTGACGGCGCCGAGCTCTTCGACGGCGCGGGTCAACTCGGCGACGGTGGTGGCCGGATCGGCCCCCGGCGACTGGGGCAGCATCGCGCCCATCAGGAACCGGTCCGGGAACAGCTCGCTCACGCGGGCGACCAGATCGTTGCAGATGCGCGCCCAGGTCTGGCTGACCGCGAGGTCGCCGATGTGGTGCGCCATGAACGAAGCACGCGGGCTGAACACCGTGACGTCGCTGCCGCGGTCGTTCATGAGCCGCAGCTGGTTCTTCTCGATCGTCTCGCGGATCTCGTCGTCGCTGACCGTCAGCGCCGCCGGGTCGGGCTCGTCGCCGCTTCCGTTCGCGAACGCGATCTGCAGATCGCGCCAGGCGCCCACCTGTGCGGGAGCGGTCGTGTAGTGGCCGTGGATGTCGATGATCATCGCGAGTCCTTGTCGTCGCTGGGGGCTCGAACGGGATGCCTGTTGATGGAAACCCTAGGCCCGTCCGACGCGTGTTTCCAATGCAGAGCGGGCTCGACCACCCGAATCGCGGGCCCTTGATGCCGCCCCGCCGACGCGAGGCGGCAGTTCGGGCCCACGGTTCGCGGAAGTCCGTCCCGACCCACCACAGAGTGGGAATGCGAACCCCATATTACCTATCTATATAGGTATTCTCGGTGCAGGCCGACCACGATGAGCCGGCAGCGCTATGAAAGCCGAGAAGCCGATGACGAATCCCCGCGCGGAGTCCGCCGCCGTATCGACCGCGACCCCGCATCCCGTCCGTGACCTGCGCGAGCATCTCGATGTCGCGCCGATGTCGTTCTACCAGTGGGCCATCGTCGCCGCTGCGGTCCTGATGAACACGCTCGACGGCTTCGACGTCGCGGCGATGGCCTTCACCGCGGTGAGGGTGCAGCAGGAGTTCGATCTCACGGCTGCCGGGCTCGGCATCGTCATCAGCGCGACGCTGATCGGCATGGCCATCGGCTCGATCAGCTTCGGCCGCCTCGCCGATGTCATCGGCCGCCGCGCCACCGTGCTCACGGCCGTCGCGCTGGCCACCCTCGGCATGTACCTGGCCGCGACGGCGGTGGATGTCGTGCAGCTGGGCATCTGGCGCGTGATCACGGGGCTGGGTGTCGGCGGCATCCTCACCTCGATCACCGTCATCACCGCTGAATACGCGTCGGCCCGCTGGCGGGGGCTTGCGATCGGCATCTTCAGCGCCGGCTACGGCGTCGGCGCCACCCTCGGCGGCCTGGCCGCAGTCAACCTCCAGGACGTGTTCGGCTGGCGGGCGGTGTTCCTGGCCGGAGCACTGGTGAGCACGGCGCTGCTGCTGGCTCTCATCTTCCTGCTGCCCGAGTCGGTGCAGTTCCTCATGCGGCGTCGCCCGGCCGGCGCCGAGCGCAAGCTGCGCGCCATCGCGCGGAAGGTGGGGTTCGATCCAGAGTTGGTGACCCTCGACGGCGCCCCCTCCGCCGGCACCGGCGTCGCGGCTGAGGCCCCACAGGCATCCGAGCGCTTCTTCACGCGCGCGACGATCGTCGCGACGCTCCTCCTGTGGGCGGCGTTCTTCGCCACGATGTTCGCGTTCTACTTCGTCAACTCGTGGACGCCGCGCCTGATGGTCGACGCGGGCATGACGGTCGACCAGGGCGTCGTCGTGGGGATGTCGCTTGCGCTCGGCGGCGCGGTGGGGGCGGTGCTGTACGGCATCGGCGCCGCGCGCATCAACCACGAGAAGCTGCTCATCGGCTTCCTCGTGCTCTCCGCCGTCCTGATCGTGCTGTTCGTGCTGTCGACCTCGATCCTGTTCCTCGCCTTCGGGCTCGGCGTGCTGGTGGGGATGTCGGTCAATGCCTGCATCGCCGGCCTGTACACGGTCGCGCCGGCCCACTACACGACCGTCACCCGCGCCACCGGAGTGGGTGCGGCCATCGGCGTGGGCCGCGGCGGCGCCATCCTCGCCCCGATCCTGGCGGGCGTGCTCCTCGACGCCGGGTGGAGCAGCGTCGCGCTCTACTCGTCGACGGCGGCACTGCTGGTGCTGGCGGCTGTGGCCATCGTGTTCCTGCGACGCCGGCCGCGCCAGGATCGACGCTAGCCGCGCTTGCGGTTCCAGCTCGCCTTGGCGGGCGTGAGCGGGCTGCGGACGTGGATCGACCACGACGAGTGCGGGTGGATGGACAGGATCGCCCGCTCGTACCACGCCCGGGCCTCGTCGGAGAGCTCGGGCAGGACGGCGTCCTTGTCGAGGTCGTCCTGCGGACGCGGGCGCAGCGCCTTCCACACCAGCTGCACCTCGGGGGCGCCGGTGGGGATGCCTCCGACATCCAGCACCGCACCGTCCCAGGGCAGCTGGAGGCGCGGGTCGCGCCGATACAGCCACACGCGATCCGTGCCGTCCTCGACGTTCACCTGCAGCACCCAGGCATCCGCCTCGTCGTCGTGGATGCGCACCGGCTGCAGGTCGGCGTCCGCAGACGCCTCGCTCCACGGGATGACCTCGTCGCCGTCCGGTGCCCAGGCGCTGTATCCGGCCGGCAGGCCCTCGACGAGCGCGACGAGGTCGGCCGACGTCGTGCTCACATCGGTGTTGGCGCGCTCGCGGATCGCCCGGCCCAGCCATCGGTCGAGTGCCACGCCGCCGGAGAGCCACCATCGGGCCGACGTGCCCGCCATCAGCTTCGCCACCTGATCGGGGGTGAGCGGAGCCCAGCGAGTCGCACTGGTCGGGACTGAGGACGGCATGGAACGAGGCTACCCCGCCTGCCGGGCGCCGGAACCATGGTTGAATCGGGCCAAGATCGTCGTCATCGACCGCGGAGTGATTCATGGACCCGGACTTCCCGTTCTGGCTGCGGGCATCACACCTCATCAACTTCGTCCTGATCGGGATGCTGCTGCGATCCGGGTGGGAGATCCTGGCATCCCTCCCCCGACTGTGGTGGAGCAACGACTCGGCGCCCGGCAAGGAGTGGCTGCGCTTCACGCGGCGCAAGCTCCCCAAGGAGGAGGGCGTCTACACCTCCCTCATGGACGAGAAATCGCTCTCGCCGATCATCGGCCTGCCGGGACGCGAGAACGTCGGGCTCGGACGGCACTGGCACGGCCTGTCGGTGATGCTGTGGGTGCTCAACGGCGTCATCTACGTGATCCTGCTGTTCGCCACCGGGCTGTGGCAGCGCATCATCCCGACCTCGTGGGATGTCATCCCCGAGGCGTGGCACTCGCTGATGATGTACCTCAGCCTCCAGGTGCCGCCGCTGGAGCTGTTCCAGCCGTATGACGCACTGCAGATGCTCGGCTACACCTTCGTCATCTTCATCCTCGCGCCGTTCATGATGCTCACCGGCGTCGCGATGTCGCCCGCGATCCGCTCCCGCTACCCCTGGTACGTGAAGTTCTGGGGCGGGCACCAGGGCGCCCGGTCGCTGCACTTCATCGCGATGGTGCTCATGGCCGGCTTCATCGTGATGCACGTGTCGCTGGTCTTCCTCGTGCACACCAAGCACAACGTCGTGCACATGGTCTTCGGCGAGGAGGGCACCGCCCGCTTCGGCCAGGCTCTGGTCATCATGCTGGCCACCATCGTCGCGGTCATCGTCTTCTGGATCGCCCTGAGCTATTGGACGCTGGCCAATCGGCCGCTCGCGCACCGCTTCCTCGTGTGGTTCACCGAACTCGGCCGCAAGCTGTTCCTCAACTGGATGCGCCCGCGCATGAAGAAGCAGACGACCTACACCGACAAGGACATCTCCGACTTCCACTGGACCAACGGCCTGCCGCCCACCGCCGAGGAGTCTGCGGAGTGGACGGCCGCCCGTGACAACGACTGGGAGGGCTACACCATCACCCTCGGCGACGACACCACCGGCGCGTCGATGGTGCTCACGCTCGACGACCTGCGCGCCCTTCCGCAGACGTCGTACATCGCCGTGCACACCTGCATGCAGGGCTGGTCGGCGACCTCGCGGTGGACCGGAGTGCGCCTCAAGGACGTGCTCGCCCTGCTGGGCGACAAGCCCGATGACGCGAACTTCGTGCTCGTGGAGTCATACGGACTCGCGCAGAAGATGTACGACAACCGGCCGCGCGAGCCGTTCTACGCCGCCTACGACGTCGAGACCGCGTACGAGGAGGACACGATCCTCGCGTACGAGCGCAACGGTGAGCCGCTCGATCTGTATCTGGGCGCCCCGGTGCGCATGCGCGTCGAATCGAACCACGGCTACAAGCACGTCAAGTGGGTCAGGACGATCCGCTGGGTCGCCGACTACGCCGAGTACGGCGACGGTCGCGGCGGCACCCGCGAGGACTCCGCCATGCAGGCGTTCAACGGGAGGATCTGAGATGGCCGACGAAGAAGTCGACAGGATCGCCGAGACCCGGCTGCACGTGGCCGGCGTGCACACCGAGGCGCAGGTCGTCGAGGCGCTGCAGGCCCTCTATGACGTGTTCGCGCAGCTCGGCCTGGGCGGGGCGACCTTCGAGACGACGGATGCCGCGCCGGCTGTGCTGATCATCAAGCACAAGCACTCGGTGACGCCCGACACATCCGCGATCGACGCCGCGCTGCGCGGCGCCGGCGCCTTCCACGTGGTCGACTGATATCTCCGGGTGCCGTGGACGACGGCAGGCTCGGCCTGGCACTGAGCGGAGGAGGGGCCTACGGCGCGGCGCACGTGGGCGTGCTGCAGGAGCTGTCTGCCCGCGGCATCCGCCCCGGCATCGCGACCGGCACGAGTTCGGGCGCGCTGGTTGCCGCGGCATACGCCGCCGACGTGCCGCTGGAGGCGATCGAGCGCGCCGCCCGCGCGTTCCGATGGAGCTCGATCGCGCGCATGTCGCTGACGCCGCGCCTGGGACTGCTCGACTCCGGGGCCCTCACCGACGCGATCCATCGCACGCTCGGCGACGACCTGCTCATCGAAGACCTGCCGCGCCGGTTCGCGGCGGTGGCGACCGACGTGCGCGCGCGCAGGGCGGTGATGATGGATGCCGGATCGCTCGATGTGGCGCTGCGCGCGACCATCGCGGTGCCCGGGCTCCTGCCGCCGGTGCGCCGCGGGCGCCAGGTGCTCATGGACGGCGGCATGATCGCCAACGTGCCGCTGGATGCCGCCCGCCGGCTGGGTGCGACCACGGTCATCGTCGTGCGTCTGCACGCCAAATGGGAGAACGTGCGCATGATGCGGGTGGCTGAGAGCGCCGCCGAGCTGGAGCAGGACCCGTCGATCGTGCTCATCCAGCCTGAGATGGAAGGGTTCGCCCAATGGTCGATGGCCGACGTGCCGCGGCTGATCGACGAGGGGCGTCGCGCAGCGCGCGCAGCCCTGGATGTCTGAGGCATCCACTCGCCTGTCGTCGGACTGCCGTTCTGCGATCCTCCTGTCGCAGGCGCCCGGGTTGCACAATGGTGCCATGTCGACGGATGCTTCGGCTCGGCCCGCGTCGTGGGTGCAGCGCAACTGGTGGTGGGCGCTGGACTACCTGTATGCGGCGCGACAGCAGATGGCGATCCTCGCTCCGCCGTGGACCGTCGGCCGGCCGCGCCCTGCGCCCTCCCACTGGCAGCGCGGATCGGCGGAGCTGCCCGAAGTCGTGCTGCTGCCCGGGGTGTATGAGCACTGGACGTTCCTGCGCCCGCTCGGTGATGCGCTGAGCGCCGCCGGGCACCGGGTGCGAGTCATGCACGGCCTCGGCATCAATCGCCGCACGATCGACGAAACGGCGGAACGTCTCGCCCTCACTCTCGCCGCGATGCCCATTCCCGCGGCGGGGCGCGTACTCGTCGCGCACAGCAAGGGCGGCCTCGTCGGCAAACGGCTGCTGCTGTCATCGACCGCGCTCGCCGAATCGGCGTCAGCAGGCCTGCTCGGGCTGGTTGCCGTGTGCACGCCATTCCAGGGATCGCGGCTCGCCCGGCTGATGGTGGACCCCAGCATCCGCGAATTCCTGCCCACCGGCACCGCGATCGTGAGCCTCGGCCGCGAGACGTCGGTCAACGGTCGGATCGTGTCGATCTTCGGCCGGTTCGACCCGCACATCCCTGACGGCAGCGTGCTCGACGGGGCGGCCAACGTCGCGGTGCCCGGAGTGGGCCACTTCCTCGTGCTCGCCCACGCCGCGACCCACCGCGCCGTCATCGACGCGATCGCGTCGCTGGTTCGGATGACAGGGCATGTGTAGCTTGTGCCAGTGATCCTGCGGCCGCCTTCGCCTCAGCCGGCGACTACGGCCGCCCCCCTCTCCCGCATCGGCTCGGCCGCCCACCGAGCCAGGGGATTCCGGTCGAGCCAGGGGTTCGCGACCCCTGATTGGACGGGAGTCCCCGGGTTCGGCCGCTGATATGGTGGCCGCGAGCCAGGGGAGGCATGCAATGCGCTGGGCCGTCGTCCGTCAGCTCTCGGTGATCGCCGCGCTGGCACTGGTCGCGGTGATCCTCTGGATCGACATCGCGACCGGGCTGTGGCAGGACTACGTCATCCTGTCCGGACTGGCCGCAGGCGTGGTCACGTTCATCCTGACCGCCCTGATCGTCGATCGCGTCATCAGCCGGTCGACGCACCGTCGCTGGGCGCCGGTGACCCGGCTCGCCCTCACCGACCTGCTGCACACGCTCGCCGACGAGGAGGGGAGTGAGATCGCGCACGGCAAGGTCGTCCCCCGTCTCATCGACCCGATCGCCGGCGATGCCCCCTCCCGGACCCTGGCCGAGCTGCGGGAGTCGATCGTGACCGAGCGACGGACCCTCACCGATGCCATCGCCCTGTGGTCGACGTTCCTCGCCTCCAGCGCGGACGCGACCGAGCTGCTCGACAACGCCGCCGAGGTCGCCGAGCGGCTGGACCTGATCCGGGATGCCGCGCTGGGCGCCGAATCCGCGGGCGCGCGGACCGGTGCGACCGGCATCGCCGACCTCAACCGCGAGATCGGGCGATACAACGCCGCAGTCGAGTCACTCGTGTCAGAGCTGCGCAGGCAGATCGCGGCGACGGAACGGATCGAACAGATCCCCCTCACGACCGGTCGGTGACCTCGCCGGTGGGCTTGCGGCGGTGCCGGGCGGTCAGGTCCAGGATTCCGAGCAGGAACGCGAGGGCCACGAACACCGCGCAGGCGACCATGCCGTAGGCATAGGCGTCGTGGTAGACGACGTGCGAGGCGGTCTCGCCACCCTCCTCGCGGAAGATCGTGGCGTAGAACAGCGACAGCGCGACCGCGGTGCCGATGGAGGTGCCGATGCGCTGGCCCAGCTGGCCGACAGAGCCGGCCAGGCCGCCCTGCTTGACCGGGATCTCCTCGAGGGTGAGCGTCTGGTTCGGCGAGATGACGACGCCGCCGGCCAGGCCCGCGACCACCATGACGCCCGCCATCACCCAGGCCACCGTGTCGGCCGGCACGTACAGTGCCGCCGCGGTCAGCCCGACGATGCTCACGAGCACGCCCAGCAGACCCCACACCACGAGCGCGCGCCCGAAGCGGGCCACGAGGTGCCCGCTGATCCATGACGCCACCGAGCTGGCCAGCGCGAACCCGATGGTCACCATCCCGGCGTAGAGCGCCGACATGCCCAGCCCGATCTGGAGGAACAGGGTGGTCAGCAGGAACACCGGCGGCAGCGCGGTGAGGTACGCCGTCATGATCAGCGTGCCGTTGCGATACGACGAGACGCGGAACAGCCGCAGCGGGATCAGCGGGGCGCGGCCGCGCGCCTGGTAGCTCCGCTCCCACGCGACGAACGCGCCCGCGAATACCACGAACACGACCAGCAGCCACCATCGCCGCGGGTCGTCGTCGGGCGATCCGGTCGTGAACAGGAAGGGCCACATCAGCGCGAGGACCGCGAGGCCGAACAGCAGCACGCCGACCGGGTCGAGCTCGAGCTTCTTCTTCGATGCGTGCCGGGTCTTGGGAAGCATGAACGCGGCCAGCGCCATCGCCGCCAGGCACAGCGGCACGTTCATCCAGAAGATCCATCGCCAGCCGTCCGCGGGACCGCCGAGCTCGATGAGCAGGCCGCCCAGGGTGGGTCCGAACGCGGTCGAGATCCCGATGATGGCGCCGAACATGCCGAACGCGCGGCCGCGGGCGGCGCCGTGGAACAGCTCCTGGATGAGCCCGATCACCTGCGGCATCTGGATCCCGGCGGCCACGCCCTGCAGCAGACGCCCGATCAGCAGCATCTCGCTGCTGGTCGCCAGCGCGCACATCAGGCTCGTCGCGGTGAACAGCGCGAGGCCCACCAGGAACAGCAGTCGCCGCGAGCGCTGGTCGCCGATGCGCCCCATCGGCACGAGCACGAGGCCGAAGGTGAGCACGTAGCCCGAGACGATGAGCTGCAGGTCGGTGGATGTCGAACCGAGAGCGACCTCGATCGACGGCAGCGCGACGTTGACCTTCGACAGGTCGAGGATCGTGATCGCGGCGACCGCGACGCACACCCAGAACGCCCGCCAGCGCTGCGGCTCGCTGAGCGGGATCGAGCGGGTCTCGGGTGGGGCGGTCACCGGCGGCTCCGCCTCACATCGTCAGCAGCACCTTGATGGCGCGCCGCTCATCCATCGCGCGGTACGCGGCGGCGGCTTCATCAAGGGGCAGGGTGAGGTCGAAGACTCTTCCGGGATCGATCACGCCGTCCCAGATGAGCCGGATGAGCTCGGGCAGGAACCGTCGCACCGGGGCGGGTCCGCCGTGCAGATGCACGGTGGAGCCGAACAGCTCCCGCCCGTCCAGCTCCACGCCATGCGAGACGCCGACGAACCCGACATAGCCGCCGGCCCGCGTGGAGCGGATCGCCTGCAGCATCGACTCCTGCGTGCCGACGGCCTCGACGGCGCCGTGCGCGCCGTAGCCTCCAGTCAGCTCCCTGACGCGGGCGGCCGCGGCATCCCCCCGCTCCTCGATGATGTCGGTGGCGCCGAACTCCCGCGCGAGCGCCTGGCGGTCGGCGTGCCGGCTGGACACGATGATGCGCTCGGCGCCCAGCCGGCTCGCCGCCATCACCGCGCACAGACCGACCGCTCCGTCGCCGACGATCGCGATCGTCCGCCCCGGCTGCGCGTGCGCGGCGACCGCTCCGAACCAGCCGGTCCCCAGCACATCGGATGCGGCCAGCAGCGACGGGATCAGTGCGGGATCGGGTTGGCCGGGCGTGGCGACGAGAGTGCCGTCGGCCAGCGGGATGCGGGCGTACTCGGCCTGGGTGCCCACCGAGCCCATCATCACCTGATGGATGCAGCGGGACTGATAGCCGGCCCGGCAGATCTCGCAGGTGTTGTCGGATGCCACGAACGAGCCGACCACGAAGTCGCCGACCCGCACGCTCCTGACCTGGTCGCCGATCTCCTCGATGACACCGACGTACTCGTGCCCCATCCGCTGCGGCTTGTCCGACCGGGCGCTGATACCGCGGTACGGCCACAGGTCCGACCCGCAGACGCACGCCGCCGCCACACGGACGATCGCGTCGGTCGGCGCGGTGATTGTCGGCTTCTCCCGCTCCTCGACCCGGATGTCGCCGGGGGCGTACAGCATCACACCACGCACAGGAATCTCCTTCCGAGCACCTCCGATGACTCTCGCACATGCGCGTCCGCCGTGACGAGATCCGCGAGGGTCGCTCCTGCCTGCAGACACGGCGCGAGGCCGGGTGTACCACGCACGCGTTCCGGGGTACCGGTGCAGGCGAGATCACTCTGGAATGAGGGTGTCGGATGTCTGAGCGTTGGATGCGCGGTGTCAGCCTCGCGGCGGCACTGATCTTTGCGTGGGGCACGATCTCGACCGGCGGCACCGCCGGCATCCGCCCCCTGCCCCCGGCAGTGGAGCTCGCGGCATCCCTCGGCGACATCCGCTCCGGCAAGGTCACGGTCAACGAGCTGACCACCGTCGCCGCCGGATTCTCGCTCGCGCAGCTCGCCGGCGGCGGCTCGATCGGCGGCACGGCCCCCGGCATCTCCAACGCCGCGAAGATGCCGCGCAATCTGGTCGACCCCCGCACCGGCGCACGCACCCGGTTCCTCCTGTCCGCACCCAACGGGTCGAGCACCGAGACGCTGGCGACGTTCGACTCGCTCGCCAGCATCATCTCGGGGTGCGTCGCCGACGCGGGTCGCTGCGCGAGATTCCTGGATGCCGCGACCGATGCCTGGGGCACCCGGCCCGCGACCACGTGGCAGGCCATGACCCTCCTGCCGACCAATCCGTCCGGGGCGCCGGAGAAGATCTTCGCCCAGGTGCCGCGGCATCCGCGCTTCACGCCCGTGCGCACCACCCCGCCGGCGGGCTGGTACCTCGCGCTGAAGTTCTGGCGCAACGGGCACCAGTTCAACGGCCCGGGCAATCTCGCCTTCGACAGCGGGCCGGGTGTGGACCAACACCAACGCCACCTGGGCGCCCACCCTCAGGGGCGTCTGCCCGGGGACGAGCATCTTCCGCCTCGACCCCTACTCCCCAGGGCGTCCGGTGGTCACCTTCTCCGGCGGCGGGCTGAACGGATCGGGGTTCGGCATCTCGCTGGATGCCGCAGAGAACGTCTGGGTCACCAACTACGGGTTCACGGGGCCGCTGTCCCCCACCCCGCCCACGTCGGACAGCGCGTCCGAGTTCTC
>DASSYC010000249.1:0-25523 GCA_035703465.1 Microbacterium sp.
CACGCGGAGAGGCCGAGCGCCGGCAGACGATCGCCGAACGCAAACGCGCCGCCGAGGTCGGCGCGGGCGGTTCGGACACCAATGCCGAGACCACGAAGAAGGGGGCTGATCGCTGATGGGCGTCATGAGCCAATTCGGCAACGACCTCTACTCGGGCAAGCGCTCCTTCCCGTTCGTCGCCAAGCGTCGGCTGTGGTTCATCATCGCGGCCCTGCTGGTACTGGGCTCGGTGCTGGTGCCGTTCGTCCGGCCCATCCAGTTCTCGATCGAGTTCACCGGCGGGTCGCAGTTCACCGTGTCGGGGCTGAGCAGCCCCATCGACCAATCGCTGGCCACACCGGCGGTGCAGAGTGTCGTCCCCGGCGCCGCGACCAAGGTCACCACGATCGGCGACACCGCGGTGCGGGCCCAGACCGACCAGATGACATCCGACGAGACCCAGCAGGTGCGCTTCGCGCTGGCCGACGCCTACGGCGTCCCCGTCGACGAGGTGACCTCATCGTTCATCGGGCCGAGCTGGGGCGCCGATGTGACACGGCAGTCGCTGTGGGGCCTGGCGATCTTCCTCGCGCTGACCTTCCTCATCCTCGCGCTGTACTTCCGCACGTGGAAGATGTCGATGGCGGCGATCCTGGGCCTGGTAGATGTGCTGATCATCACGATCGGCATCTACGCCGCCGCCGGCTTCGAGATATCACCCGCGGCCGTGATCGGGTTCCTGACGATCCTGGCGTATTCGCTCTACGATACGACGGTCGTCTTCGACAAAGTCAGGGAGACGACCTACGAGGACGGGGAATCCTCGGCGAGAACATTCGGGGAATCCGTCAACCTGGGCGTGAACCAGACGCTGGTGCGGTCGATCAACACCACGATCGTGGCCGCGCTGCCCGTCGGCGCGATCCTGTTCATCGGGGCCTTCTGGCTGGGCGCGGAGACGCTCAGCGACATCTCGCTGTCGATCTTCGTCGGTATCATCGTGGCCGCCTACTCGACCCTGTTCGTCGCGGCACCGCTGTACGCCCTCTTCCGGCAGAACGAGAAGGGCATCAAGGCGCGCGACGCCAAGGTGCTCGCCGCGCGGGAGCGCGCCGCCATCCCCGCCTGACGATCGGGACGGCACGCCTCCCGGCGTAGGATTGCCGGGAGGCTGGGGAGGTGTGCGCAATGGCGGAGACGCTGCCCTCTGCCGGCGGGACGACGTCGGCGCCATCGCTGCGCCGTCTCGTGCCCCGGATCTTCTCCCGCTCGGTGCGGCGCGACGACGTCGAGCACCTGCTGCGCACCGTGCGCGCGAACCACCCCAAAGGCGACCTGGCCATCATCGAGCGTGCCTACGCGGTCGCCGCGAAGGCGCACGAAGGTCAGCTGCGGCGCAGCGGCGAGCCCTACATCACGCACCCGGTCGCCGTCGCGCAGATCCTCGCCGATCTGGGACTGGGCCCGCGGTCGATCGCTGCCGCGCTCCTGCACGACACCGTCGAGGACACCGGCTACGAGCTCGGCGAGCTCACCCACGAGTTCGGCGATGAGGTCGCGATGCTCGTCGACGGGGTCACCAAGCTCGACAAGGTGAAATACGGCGACGCCGCGCAGGCCGAGACCGTGCGCAAGATGATCGTGGCCATGTCCAAGGACATCCGCGTGCTGATCATCAAGCTGGCGGATCGGCTGCACAACGCGCGCACCTGGGGGTTCGTCCCGCCCGAGAAGGCGCAGAAGAAGGCCACCGAGACGCTGGAGATCTATGCGCCGCTCGCGCACCGGCTCGGCATCCAGGCGATCAAGTCCGAACTGGAGGATCTCTCTTTCGCGGTGCTGCACCCCAAGATCTACGCCGAGATCGAGTCGCTGGTCCGCCAGCGCACCCCGCAGCGCGAGGAGTACGTGCAGAAGGTGATCGACTCGGTCGACGAGGACCTGCGCGAGCTGCGCATCCGCGGACGGGTCGCGGGCCGGCCGAAGCAGCTCTACTCCGTGTACCAGAAGATGGTCGTGCGTGGTCGCGAGTTCGACGACATCTACGATCTCATCGGCATCCGCGTCCTGGTGAACACGGTGCGCGACTGCTATGCGGTGCTGGGCGCCATCCACGCGCGATGGACGCCGCTGCCGGGTCGGTTCAAGGACTACATCGCCACGCCCAAGTTCAACCTCTACCAGTCGCTGCACACGACCGTCATCGGACCGGGCGGGCGGACGGTCGAGATCCAGATCCGCACGCACGAGATGCATCAGCAGGCGGAGTTCGGCGTCGCCGCCCACTGGAAGTACAAGGAGCAGCTGAGCGGCGGCAAAGGGTCGACACGCGCGACGGACACCGACATGGCCTGGCTCGCCCACATCTCCGACTGGCAGGCCGAGACCGCCGACCCGGGGGAGTTCCTCGATTCCCTGCGCTACGAGATCGGTGCGAAGGAGGTCTACGTCTTCACGCCGAAGGGCCGGGTGATCGGGCTTCCCGGCGGCGCGACGCCGGTGGACTTCGCCTACGCGGTGCACACCGAGGTGGGTCACCGCACCATGGGCGCCAAGGTCAACGGCCGTCTGGTGCCGCTGGAGACCGAGCTGAAGAGCGGCGACGTCGTCGAGGTCTTCACATCGAAGAACCCGGATGCCGGCCCGAGCCAGGACTGGCTGAGCTTCGTGAAGAGCACTCGGGCGCGCAGCAAGATCCGCGGCTGGTTCACGAAGGAACGACGCGAAGAGGCCATCGAGCAGGGCAAGGAGGCGATCGCGCGAGCGATGCGCCGCCAGAACCTGCCCCTGCAGCGGCTGATGAACCAGGACTCGTTCGCGGAGGTGGCACAGCAGCTCAAGTACGAGGATGTCTCGGCCCTCTACGCTGCTGTGGGCGAGGGCCATGTCTCGACGCAGTCCGTCCTGGAGAAGGTCACCGCGCTGGTCAGCGTCATCGACACGAACACGGGACCCATCGACATCCCGATCGGCCGTCAGCGCAGCTCGCGGGGCAACGATGCGGGGATCCTGGTGCGCGGTGCGCCAGACATCCTCGTCAAGCTCGCCAAGTGCTGCACGCCGGTCCCCGGCGATGAGATCGTCGGCTTCGTCACCCGGGGTCAGGGCGTATCGGTGCACCGGTCGGACTGCACGAACGTCAAGGCGCTCACGGCGGACCCGGAGCGCATGATCGACGTGGAGTGGGCGCCCACCGCCAAGAGTGTGTTCCTGGTGCAGATCCAGGTGGAGGCGCTCGATCGGGCCGGGCTGCTCTCCGATGTGACGCGCGTGCTCAGCGAGCACCACGTGAACATCCTCTCGGCCACGGTCTCCACGACCAACGACCGGCTGGCGATCAGCCGCTTCGTGTTCGAGATGGGCGACACGGTCCACCTCGACCGCGTGCTCAACGCGGTGCGTCGCATCGACGCGGTCTACGACGTCTATCGCGTCACATCGTCGTAGCGGTCACCTCAAGCCGGCGCAGCAGGCTCAGCGCCGCCGGTTTGCCGGGGACGGCGTCCTGCAGCGCGAGTGACACGATCGCCTGACGCACGATGCGCGCGTCGGTCGCCAGGCGTGCGATCGCCGCGGTCGTGCGCCCATCGCCTGTTCCGCCGGCCTCATCGCGCGCGAGGTCGGCGAGCGTGCGGACGACGGTGGTGACCAGGACCCCGCCCAGCAGCGCGAGATCCTGCGACTGCACCTGGCTGTCGCGGTAGTGGATGCGGTGGTCGATGACGGGACGAATGCGGTGGGGAACCGCCCGCTGCACGTGCAGCCGGGCCGGCAGGTCGTCGACTGCCCCGTGCACCCAGGCGGCCGTCAGATGCGTCGCGGCGAGTCGATCGCCCAGGATCGTGGCGATCGACGCGGCCCGCAGCGCGGGCGTCTCGACGGCGTCGGCCGGGATGTACCCCTCGCCGAGCTCGACGAGACGGCCGTCGATCCGTGCGGCGGAGAGCTCAGCGTGGGAGTGGCCGCGGTGCGGGAAGTACACGAATCGGTCGGCCTGCGTGGGGGACATGAACACAGCGTGCCCGATCCCCGCGCGCCGCGCGGGCTCACCGGCGAACTGTGGAGAACTCAGCCTCCGAGCGCCGCCAGCCAGGTCCTGCGTGCGCTGAGGGCATCCTCGGCCTCGGCAGCCGCCTTGGCATCCCCCGCGGCGCGCGCCGCCGCCGCCTCCGCCTCGAGCTTCTCGATCGCGTCTGTGAGCTGACGCGTCATGTCATTCGCGCGCGCCTTGGTCTCGGGGTTGTTGCGCTTCCAGTCGACGTCCTCGCGGCCGCGCACGGCCTGCTCGATCCGGCGCAGCTCGTCATCGAGCGCCCGCTCCTTGTCGCGGGGAAAGATGCGTCCGACCTCGTCCCAGCGACGCTGGATGTTCGTCAGGCGCGCGCGGGCCCTGGCGAGCTCGGGCTCATCGGCGATCTCCCTCGCCTCGACCAGAAGAGCCTCTCGCTGCTCGATCTTCTCGCGCGATGCCTCGACCTCGGCCGCGTCGCGTGCGGCACGGGCCCCGTAGAGCACGTCTCCGGCGGCCTTGAAGCGTGCCCAGAGGGCGTCGTCTGCCTTCTTGCCCGCGCGGCCGGCGCTCTTCCACAGTTCGAGCAGGTCGCGATACGGGCCGATCCCGTCTTCGCCCTTGGGCGCGAGAGCCTCGGCCTTCTCGGCGAGCGCTGTCTTGCGGTCGCGTGCCGTCTTGTGGGTCTCGTCCATCTCGGCGTAGAACTCGCGGCGGCGGCGATCGAGAACCGCACGGGCATCGCGGAATCGCTTCCAGAGCTGCTGCGATGCAGACTTCGGGAGACGGGGGCCGCTCTGCTGCTGCGTCTGCCACTGATCGAAGAGCTGGGCGACCTCGGCCGAGGTCTGCTTCCACTGGATCGTCTTGGGATCCCGTGCGGCGAGCGCTTCGATCCGCTCCACCAGCTCGGTGCGCTGGCCGACGGCTTCCTGCACGGCCTCGCGCGCGGCGGCGGCTTCCGCCTCACTGGCCGCGCCGAGCGCCTCGGTCAGCGTCCCGAGGCGTGCGGTCAATGCTGCGAGGTCTCCCACGGCTGCGGCGCCCTCGATCTCGCCGGCGAGGCGCTGTGCCGCGGTGCGAAGCTCAGCGGCAGACGCCCCGCCGCCACGCTGACGCTGCTCGAGCAGGACCACCTTGTCCGCCAGATCGGTGTACTTGCGGGCGAAGTAGGCCAGGGCCTCCTCGGCGGTTCCATCGGGGTACTGGCCGACTTCACGCCAGTCGTCGCCTTCGCGCACGGAGACGGTTCCGTCCTCCGCGACGCGGCCCCACTCCTGGGCGGGAACCGCGGTGGGCACGCCGGATGGGCGAGGCATGGGGCGAGGTACCGGTCGAGGGGACGGCACCGGTGCGGGCTGCGCGGCGTTCTCTTCCGGAGTGTCAGCTGGGGAGGTCACGTGAGCTCAATCGTCGTGGCGTTGCCGAGGGTACGAGGACGCCGACAAGCCTAGTACGGCGTGATGGCCGTGCCCCGGCCTCAGGGAGTGGGGGAGACCGTCGCCGAGGGCGTGGCGCTGGGCGACGGGGCGTCGGTGGGCTGCGGCGAATCGACCGGAGTCGGCTGCGGCGCACCGGGGCCCGCGGCGTGATAGGCGATCTGGCCGCCGAGGATGACCACGACGAGCAGGCCGCCGGCCACGCCCGCGATCACGTTGTCGCGGACGCGACGCCGCTCGACGGCGCGATGGAACTGGCTGCGCGCCTGGTACAGCCGTGCGCGATCGCGCTCTTCGCGCGCCGCCCGATCCTTCGGAGACTTCCCAGCCGTCGCCACGCATGCTCCCTTGAACCCGGTTGTGCCGATCCGGGATGACTTTACGCACCAGTCGGTCCGGGAGCCAAACCCGCCGTCTCCCGCCATGGCTAGCCTGGAGCGGTGACCTCGTCCGCGCTGTTCCAGGGAAGCACGCCGCTGGCCGTGCGCATGCGGCCCGCGACCCTGGACGAGGTGGCCGGGCAGCGTCATCTCCTCCAGCCCGGCTCGCCGCTGGTGCAGCTGGCCAGCCCCGAGGCGCAGGCCCGGCGCGCGGTGTCGGTCATCCTCTGGGGCCCGCCCGGCACCGGCAAGACCACGCTCGCGCAGGCGATCGCGCGGTCTTCGGGACGGCGCTTCGTCGAACTCTCGGCGGTCACCGCGGGCGTGCGGGATGTGCGGGAGGTGATGCAGGACGCGCTGAACCAGCGCGATCTGTACGGGCAGTCGACGATCCTCTTCCTCGACGAGATCCACCGGTTCACGAAGGCCCAGCAGGATGCCCTGCTGCCCGGCGTGGAGAACGGCTGGGTGCTGCTCATCGCCGCGACGACGGAGAACCCGTCCTTCTCGGTGATCGCGCCGCTGCTGTCGCGGTCGCTGCTGCTGACGCTGCAGCCGCTCTCCGATGAGGACCTGGGCATGCTCGTGGACCGCGCCGTCGCCGACCCGCGCGGGCTGGGCGGCGCCGTCGAGGTCGACGGCGACGCGCGAGCGGCGCTGATCCGGCTGGCATCGGGCGATGCCCGCCGCGCCCTGACGGCACTGGAGGCCGCGGCATCCCTCCCATCGGCCGAGGAGGGCGCCACGCCGGTGATCACCGCCGACCATGTCGCGCAGGCGGTGGATCGCGCGCTGCTGCGCTACGACCGGCAGGGCGACGAGCACTACGATGTGGTCAGCGCGTTCATCAAGTCGATCCGGGGGTCGGACGTCGACGCCGCCCTGCACTACCTGGCACGCATGGTGGAGGCGGGGGAGGACCCGCGGTTCATCGCGCGGCGTCTGGTGATCTCGGCCGCCGAGGACATCGGACTGGCCGATCCCCAGGCGCTGCAGATCGCGGTGGCCGCGGCCGACGCGGTCGCGTTCATCGGGATGCCGGAGGGGCGCATCCCGCTCGCGGAGGCAACGGCATACCTGGCGACCGCCGCGAAGTCGAACGCCGCGTATCTGGCGATCGACCGCGCCATCGCGGACGTGCGCGCCGGCGGCTTCGGGCGGGTTCCCGCCCACCTGCGCGACGCTCACTATCCGGGAGCGAAGCGCCTCGGCCACGGCAAGGGCTACGTCTACCCGCACGACAGCGAGATCGGCGTGGCACCGCAGCAGTACCTCCCCGACGAGCTGCGCGGCAAGCGCTACTACGAGCCGAAGGCGCTGGGCGCCGAACGCGAGGTGCAGGCGCGGCTGGAGAAGATCCGCCGCATCGTGGACGGGCGCTGAGACGGACCCGCGAGCTCGGACACTGCCAGGATGTGACCGTGCTTCGTCGTCTTGTCGCCCCGGCGGTCGCCGCCGCGACCGTCGCCCTCGTCGCCGGGTGCGCGACGCCGCCGGTGGCGGACCCCTCTGTCGTGCCGGTCATGCCGGTCGCCATGACCCTCACCACCGAGCATCCGGTCACCGTGCTCGACGACGGGGACGGCGCCGAGCTGTGCCTGGGAATGGTGCTGACCTCCCTGCCGCCGCAGTGCGGCGGTCCCAAGCTCGTCGACTGGGACTGGTCGCAGCACTCGGGCGAATACACCGAGCAGTCCGGCGTGCGCTGGGGCGAGTTCATCGTGGCCGGGTTCTACGATGCGGATGCCGGCACGTTCACGCCGACGCAGGTCGTCAGCGGCGAGGGATATCAGTGGCCCACGCACGATCCGGTCGACTTCTCATCGCCATGCGCCGCCCCGGCCGGCGGATGGCAGGTGCTCGACGACGCGAAGACGACGAGGGAGTCGATGGATGCCGGGCTCCGTCGTGCCGAGCAGCTGCCCGGCTACGCCGGCGCGTGGGTGGATCAGTCGCCGAACAGGTCGAACGACGAGATGGCCATGAACGACCCCATGCTCACGATCCTCAACATCCGGGTGAGCGACGACATCCCCGCCGCCGAGGCGGCCCTGCGCGAGGTCTGGGGAGGCATGCTGTGCGTGTCCGCCGCGGAGCGCACGCAGGCCGAGCTCAGCGCTATCCAGGCGGCTCTGCCGACCGAGCACACCTTGATGGCGGGGATCGACACCATGCGCGGCACGGTGGAGCTGCAGGTCATCTACGACGACGGCACGCTGCAGGCGGAGATGGATGCCGCGCACGGCCCCGGCACGGTGCGTGTGAGCTCGGCGCTGGTGCCGGCAGCATGAGCCGCCTCTGATAGACTTGAGCGGCTCGAAACCGGGTTTTCGGGCATCCCCCTCCTCTGAACAAGACCTACCGGCGTGCTCCGGCGTGCAGTCCGGTCAGGGCGAGGAGCGGGAGATACGTCCGCGAGCCGTGACAGTCACGGCCGCGTCCAGGAAGGCAATCATGGCTTCGAAGGCCCAGGACCGCCGCAAGGTCCGTCTCTCGCGCGCGCTCGGTGTCGCGCTGACCCCGAAGGCCGCCCGCTACCTCGAGAAGCGTCCCTACGCTCCGGGCGAGCACGGCCGCACCAAGCGCAAGGCCGACAGCGACTACGCCGTCCGCCTCCGCGAGAAGCAGCGCCTTCGCGAGCAGTACAACCTGCGCGAGAAGCAGCTGCGCATCCAGTTCGAAGAGGCCCGCCGCAAGGACGGCCTGACCGGTGAGAACCTCGTCGAGCAGCTCGAGATGCGCCTCGACGCGCTGGTGCTGCGCTCAGGCTTCGCCCGCACCATGGCGCAGGCACGTCAGTTCGTCGTGCACCGCCACATCCTCGTGGACGGCAACCTCGTCGACCGGCCCTCGTTCCGCGTGAAGCCCGGCCAGCTCATCCACGTCAAGCAGCGCAGCGAGGGCACGGAGCCGTTCCAGGTCGCCGCCGCCAGCGGTCACGCGGACGTCCTGCCCCCGGTTCCGGCCTACCTCGAGGTCGAGCTCGACAAGCTCCAGGCCCGGCTCGTGCGACGCCCCAAGCGCGCCGAGGTCCCGGTGGTCTGTGACGTCCAGCTCGTCGTCGAGTACTACGCCGCACGCTGATCGGACGGCGATTCACGCGCGAAGGGCGCCGGGACGAGCTCCCGGCGCCCTTCGCCGTTTCCCCCTACGATGGAGAACGCCGCGCCGCGGCGGACGCGAGGAAGTGGTGACATGAAGACCCTGTTCTGGTTCATGGTCGGCATCGCCGGCGGTTTCGTCGCCGCGCACCTGCTCAACAAGGACCCGCGCGGTCACGAGCTGCTCGCCGAGGTCGACGCGCGCATCGCGGCGTTCACCGACCGGATGACGGACGCCTACCACGAGCAGGAGGCCCGTTTCTCGGGGTCCGACGACACCGCGCAGCCGAAGGGTCTCGATGAAGACCGCTGACATCGCCCAGCGCTTCCTCGACTACTTCGAGAAGAACGGGCATACCATCGTGCCCTCGGCGCCCCTGGTGACCGACGATCCTGCTCTCCTGTTCACCATCGCGGGCATGGTGCCGTTCATCCCGTACCTGAGCGGCGACGTGCCGGCGCCCTTTCCTCGGGCAGCCGATGTGCAGAAGTGCCTGCGGACGCTCGACATCGAGGAGGTCGGCCACACGCCCAGGCACGGCACGTTCTTCCAGATGCTGGGCAACTGGTCGTTCGGCGATTACTTCAAGGAAGGCGCGATCCGCTTCGCGTGGGAGCTGCTGACGACCCCGGATTCCGAGGGCGGCATGGGCTTCGCGCCGGAGGACCTCTGGGTCACCGTGTACGAGGAGGACGACGAGGCGCACGACCTCTGGCTGCGCCTGAGCACCCTGCCTCCAGAGCGCGTCCAGCGGCTGGGCAAGGACACCAACTACTGGAGCACCGGGCTTCCCGGCCCTGCCGGCCCGTGCTCGGAGATCTTCTTCGATCGCGGTCCCGCATACGGCGTCGACGGGGGACCGGCCACCGATGACGACCGGTACGTCGAGATCTGGAACCTCGTGTTCATGCAGTACGAGATCGCCGATGTGAAGTCGAAGTACGACTTCCGCATCGTCGGCGAGCTGCCCCACAAGAACGTCGACACCGGCATGGGTCTGGAGCGCGTCGCGTTCATCAAGCAGGGCGTCGACAACATGTACGAGATCGACCAGGTGCGCCCGGTCCTCGACGCCGCCGTGGCGCTCTCCGGCCGTCCCTACGACGTCGTCCACGAGGACGACGTGCGCTTCCGCGTCGTCGCCGACCATGTGCGCTCCGCGCTCATGCTGCTGTCCGAGGGCGTGACCCCGTCCAACGAGGGGCGCGGCTACATCCTGCGCCGCCTGATGCGCCGTGTGATCCGCTCGATGCGGCTGCTCGGGGTGGAGGAGCCGACCTTCAAGGTGCTGTTCGCGGCCTCACGCGATGCCATGAAGGAGGCGTACCCGGTCGTCGAGAGCGACTACGCGCGGATCGAGCAGTACGCGCTGGCGGAGGAGGCGACGTTCCTGCGCACCCTCGCGTCGGGTTCGGCGATCCTGGACGAGTCGCTCGCGAAGACGAGGGAAGCCGGGGGCACCACGCTCGCCGGCTCCGAGGCGTTCCTCCTGCACGACACCTACGGGTTCCCGATCGATCTCACGCTCGAGATCGCCGAGGAGGCGGGTCTGACCGTCGACCGCGGGGCGTTCGACGAGCTCATGCTCGAGCAGCGCACCCGGGCGAAGGCGGATGCGCGCTCCCGCAAGGGCCAGCTGGCCGACACGAGCGTCTATCGGGAGCTCCGCGGCCGCGGCGAGACCGTCTTCACCGGCTACACCGATCTGGAGACCGAGTCGACCGTGCTCGGCCTCCTCGTCGACGGCCGGCCCGCCGATCGTGCCGCGCAGGGGCAGATCGCCGAGGTGGTGCTCGCCGAGACCTCGCTCTACGCCGAATCCGGCGGGCAGGTCGCCGACAAGGGCGTCATCGTCGGGCCCGGCTTCGAGCTCGAGGTGCTCGACGTCCAGCGGCCGGTGCCCGGCCTGATCAGCCACACCGTCGAGGTCAGCACGGGCGAAGTCGCCGTGGGCGCGCCGGCGACCACCGTGGTGGATGCGGCGAACCGCCGCGCGGCGCGGCAGGCCCACTCCGCGACCCACCTCGTACATGCCGCACTGCGCGACACCCTCGGCAGGTCGGCCACCCAGGCGGGATCGCTGAACCGCGCCGGATACCTGAGGTTCGACTTCTCGTGGGGGCAGGCCCTCTCCGGCCAGACCAAGACCGAGATCGAGGAGATCGCCAACAACGCGATCCGTGAGAATCTCGCGGTGGAGACCCGCATCGTCAGCCTGGACGAGGCCAAGGCCGCCGGCGCCATGGCGCTCTTCGGCGAGAAGTACGGCGATGTCGTTCGGATGGTGGACATCGGCGGCCCCTGGTCGCGCGAGCTGTGCGCGGGCACGCACGTCTCCTCCAGCGCCGAGGTCGGGCTGATCTCGCTCGTCGGCGAGTCCTCTGTGGGTGCATCCAACCGCCGCATCGAGTCGCTCGTGGGACTGGACGCGTTCCGCTCCCTGGCCGCCGAGCGCGCGATCGTCGCCGAGCTCACCAGCAGCCTGAAGGCCCCGCGCGACCAGCTCACGGCCCGTATCGCGGAGCTGTCTGCGAACCTGAAGGCCGCGGAGAAGAAGATCGCCGCGCTGGAGGCGAAGGCCGTCGCCGAGAAGGCACCCGCCCTCGCCGCGAGCGCGACGCCGGTGGGGCCCTACACCGCTGTCATCGACACGGTCGGCACTGTTTCGTCCGCCGACGACCTGCGCTCCCTCGTGCTCGCCGTGCGCGACCGGCTCGACTCCGCACCCGGGGTCGTCGCGATCGCGGGAGCGGTCGACGGCCGACCCGTCGTCATCACCGCGACCACGGCGTCCGCCCGCGAGGCCGGCGCGAAGGCCGGCGTCCTGGCCAAGGCGGCCGCAGCCGCGCTCGGCGGCGGCGGCGGCGGTCGCGACGATATCGCCCAGGGCGGCGGAGCGGATGCCGGTGCGGTCCCCGCCGCGCTGACCGCCGTCCGCGACGCGCTGCAGGTCTGATGACGGCGACAGCCGGCGGCTTCCGCCGTGGCGCGCGACTGGGCGTGGACGTCGGCCAGGCGCGCATCGGCGTTGCCCGCTGCGACCCGGACGGGCTGATCGCCACGCCGGTGGAGACGGTTCCGCGGCAGTCCGGCGATCCGGTCGCCCGCATCGTGGCGCTGGCGGTGGAGCACGCCGCCATCGAGGTCGTGGTCGGCCTGCCGCTGAACCTGCGCGGAGAGGACACGGCCTCGACCCGCGACGCACGGGATTTCGCGCGGGCGGTCGCCGCGGCATCCCCTCTTCCGGTCCGGCTCGTCGACGAGCGCCTGAGCACCGTTTCGGCCCACGCCGCCCTGCGAGACACCGGAAGATCCCAGCGTTCGTCGCGTAAGATCGTCGATCAGGTCGCCGCGGTCGTGCTCTTGCAGCAGGCGCTCGATGTGGAGAAGCGCACGGGATGTGCGCCCGGCGAAACGGTGTCCGCCTTCCGAGAGTCCGAAACCTGATGTCAGACCCATCGTCCCCCCACGATGATCCGTTCGCGGATCTGTTCGCGCGTCTGCCCGACCCGCGCGCGAACGGCCGGGAGACCACCGAGCCCGCACGCCCGGCCGAACCGGCCCGCGCCGCTGCGCCCACAGGACCCGCGCCGTCGTCACGGCGTGCCGCACGCGAGGCGGCCGCACGCGAGTCGGCCGCAAGGGAGACGTCCACCGGACAGGCGGCCGCAGGGCCGGCCCAGACGCGATCCGCCGAGCCGTCACGCTCGGCCCAGACTGCACTCGCCTCGGAGCCTGCCAGGCCCGTGTCGAGCGCACCCACACTCGACGACCTGTTCACTGAGTCTGCGTACCGGGATGTGCACGCCGATCCGCCGAAGAAGAAGCGCCACATCGGCGCCTGGATCGCTCTGGCTGTGGTCCTCGTGATCGTGGGCGGCGTGGTGGGGACCGGGGTGTGGGCCTGGAACACCTACGAGGACAATATCCGCGAGGTGCTGGGCTGGGAGGAGCCGAAGGACTACGAGGCCGGCCTCGCGCACGGCGAGGCCCTCGTGACGATCTCCGAGGGGGACGTGCCGTCGTCGATCTCGCAGACGCTGTTCGAGGCCGGGGTCACCAAGACCGGGTCGGCCTTCTACGACATGCTGATCAAGACCGCGCAGAACCCCACGTTCTACCCGGGCGTCTACCGGCTGCAGCAGAAGATGACCGCCGAGGCGGCGCTGACGGCTCTGCGCAACCCCGACAACAAACTCGAGAACTCCGCGCTCGTGCGCGAGGGGCTCACCGTCCCGGCGACCCTGACCGTGCTCTCCGAGGGCCTCGGCATGCCCATCGAGGACTTCCAGGCCGCCGTCGCGAACCCGGCGGACTACGGGGTGAGCGCCGACAGCCTCGAAGGCTGGCTGTTCCCGGCCATGTACACGTTCGATCCGGGCGCGACGTCGAAGGATGTCATCCAGGCGATGGTGGACCGCACCGTGGCATCCCTCGACGCCGCCGGGGTGCCCGTCGATGAACGCCAGAAGATCCTGACGATCGCCTCGATCATCGAACGCGAGGCGCGGTTCGAGGCGGACTTCTACAAGGTCTCGCGCGTCATCCAGAACCGGCTGGACCCCAGCAACCAGGAGACGTTCGGGTACCTGCAGATGGACTCCACGGCGCAGTTCGGCTATGGGCAGCTCCATGACGGCTCGGCCAGCACGTCCGAGGAGGCGCAGCACGACGACAATCCGTGGAACACGTACGCGCACACCGGGCTGCCGATCGGCCCCATCGCGAACCCCGGAGACACCGCGATCGACGCGGCTATGCACCCCGCGGACGGCCCATGGCTGTACTTCGTCACCGTCAACATGGACACCGGCGAGACGATCTTCACCAAGACCTACAACGAGCACCTGAAGTACGTCGATCAGATGCAGCAGTGGTGCGCCGCGCACCCCGACTCCGGCTGCTGACATGCCGGTCGTGCGCGGCGAGGCGCTCGAGGTCTGGGGCGATCCGATCGAGCACAGCAGGTCGCCGGCGCTGCACGCCGCCGCCTACGCGGCGCTCGGGCTGCCCTGGTCATACGGTCGCCGCCAGGTCACCGTGGGGACCTTTCTGCAGGAGCTCGCCGATCTCGACCCCGCCTTCCGCGGTCTGTCGCTCACGTACCCCCTGAAGGGCCTTGCACACACGGCGGCCGCGACCCGCGACGCCGACGCGGAGCTGACCGGAGCCGTCAACACGCTGCTCGTCGGCGTCGAAGGCGGACCGCACGGCGTCAACACCGATGTCGGGGGCATGGTGCGCGACCTCCGTGACCACGGCGTGGACGGGCTCGACCGGGCGCACCTGGTCGGTGCGGGCGCCACCGCGACCTCCGCACTGGTGGCCGTCGCCGAGCTCGGCGCCCGGCGCGTCGATGTCCTCGCCCGGCGCCCGCACGCGATCGCCGCGCTGCAGGCCCTGGGCGACCGGCTCGGCGTGGTCGTGCATGCGGCGCCGCTCGACGCCGGGGCGCGCGCGTCGGCGCCGCTGACGATCGCCACTCTCCCCGGCGACGCTGTGCTTTCGGCACGCACCGCCGACGCCGTGGCCGCCTCCGGCGGCCTGCTGTACGACGTGGTGTACGGCACCTGGCCGACACCGCTCGCCGAGGCGTGGGCGCGTGCGGGGAACACGGCGGTGAACGGCCTGGGCATGCTCGTGCAGCAGGCCCTCCTCCAGGTGCGCGTGTTCTGCACCGGCGATGCAGGACAGGCCCTGCCCGATGAGCAGGCGGTGCTGGCCGCCCTGCGCGCCGCCGCTGCGTGAGGCGACCCCGCGCACGCACGTGGGAGACTGGGTGGATGCTTCGAGTGCTCACCGCCGGGGAATCGCACGGCCCCGAGCTCATCGCCGTCATGGAGGGCCTGCCCGCCGGCGTTCCCGTCTCGCTCGACGCCGTGCGCGCCGACCTCGCGCGCCGCAAGCTGGGCTATGGCCGCGGTTCGCGCATGAAGTTCGAGGAGGACGAGCTGACGCTGTCGGCGGGGGTGCGCCACGGCTTTTCGCTGGGCAGCCCGATCGCGCTGCGCATCGGCAACACCGAGTGGCCCAAGTGGGTCGAGGTGATGAGCCCCGAGCCGGTCGAGCTGACCGACCGCTCGCGAGGGCGCGGTGCGCCGCTGACGCGCCCCCGGCCCGGGCACGCCGACCTCGTCGGCATGCAGAAGTACGGCTTCGACGAGGCCCGGCCCATCCTCGAGCGCGCCAGTGCCCGCGAGACGGCCGCGCGAGTCGCGCTCGGCGCCATCGCCCGCGGCTTCCTCGGCGAGCTGGGCATCCGGCTCGTCAGCCACACGCTGTCCATTGGGCCGGTGCGCGTCCCCGACGGTGCGCCCCTGCCCGGTCCGGACGACGTCGCGGCCCTTGACGCCGATGACCTGCGCTGCTTCGACCCCGCCACCTCGGCGCTCATGGTCGCCGAGGTGGACGGCGCACGCAAGGACGGCGACACCCTCGGCGGCATCGTCGAGGTGCTGGCCTACGGGCTGCCGCCCGGGCTTGGCTCGCATGTGCACTGGGACCGCCGCCTGGACGGCCGGCTCGCTCAGGCGCTGATGAGCATCCAGGCCATCAAGGCCGTGGAGGTCGGCGACGGCTTCGAAACCACGCGCCGGCGCGGCTCCGCGGCTCACGACGAACTGTTCGCCACCGACGACGGCATCGCGCGCGGGTCGGATCGGGCCGGCGGCACCGAGGGCGGCATGTCCACGGGCACCGTGCTGCGCGTGCGCGCCGGGATGAAGCCCATCGCGACGGTGCCGCGAGCGCTGCGCACCGTGGATGTCGCCACCGGAGACACGGCGGCAGCGCATCACCAGCGCTCCGACGTGTGCGCGGTGCCGGCTGCCGGGGTCGTCGCCGAGGCGATGACCGCGATCGTGCTGGCGCAGGCGGTGCTGGAGAAGTGCGGCGGCGACAGCGTCGCAGAGACTCGCCGGAACCTGGAGTCGTACCTCGCGTCCCTTCCCGAGACCCTGCGCACGACCCCCGCATCCGAGGCGGCGCTCATCGAGCATGACCTCGCCTGAGGCCCTCGCGCGTTCGCTCGTGCTCATCGGCCCGATGGGGGCCGGCAAGACCAGCATCGGCAAGCGCGTCGCCCGGCGGCTCGGCCGCCCGTTCGTCGACACCGACAAGGCGATCGCAGCCGAGCACGGCCCGATCCCGGCGATCTTCCAGCAGCACGGCGAGGCGCACTTCCGCAGGCTCGAGCGCGCGGCGGTGCAGCAGGCTCTCGGCACGGGAGCAGTCGTCGCGCTCGGCGGGGGAGCGGTTCTGGATGCCGCCACCCGTGCCGACCTGGTCCAGCACGACGTCGCGCTGCTCACCGTGGACGCGCGCATCGTGCGCAGCCGCATCCGCGGCGGCGGGCGCCCGCTTCTGCAGGGCGAGGACGCGCTGGAGAGCTGGAAGCGCATCGCCGCCGAGCGCACGCCGCTGTACGAGGAGGTCGCCGATGCGGTCTTCGACACATCGCGCGGGCCGCTGCATGACGTGGTGGACGCTGTGGTCATGTGGGCCGGCAGCAGAAGGGGAACCGAACGATGAGTGAGACGACGACCATCTCGGTGGCGGGTGCGAATCCCTACGACATCCGGGTGGGCCGCGGCATTCTGCTCGATCTCCCGCAGCTGCTGCCGCCTGCCGCGCGCAAGCTGCTCGTCGTCCATCCGCCGACGCTGCGCGCCCGGGCCGAGGAGCTGCGTGCCACCCTGCTGGAGGTGCTGGGCGTGGACGCCGTGGTGCTGCTGGCCGAGGTGCCCGATGCCGAGGCGGGCAAGCGCGTGGAGGTCGCCGCGTTCTGCTGGCAGATCATGGGACAGGCCGACTTCACCCGCACCGATGCCGTGATCGGCTTCGGCGGGGGAGCAGTGACCGATCTCGCGGGCTTCGTGGCCGCCACCTGGCTGCGCGGTGTGGCGGTCGTGCAGGTGCCCACCACGGTGCTCGGCATGGTCGATGCCGCGGTGGGCGGCAAGACCGGCATCAACACCGCGGAGGGCAAGAACCTCGTCGGCGCGTTCTGGGCCCCCCACGCGGTGCTGTGCGACCTTGCACTGCTGGACACCCTCAGCCGCAATGAGCTCGTGGCCGGCTACGCCGAGGTCGTGAAGGCGGGCTTCATCTGGGCCCCCGAGATCCTCGACCTGATCGAGGCCGACCCCGATGGGGTGGTGGATCCGCAGACCGCCGCCTTCCGCCGCACCGTGGAGCTTGCCATCGACATGAAAGCGCGCGTGGTCGGCGAGGACTTCCGCGAGGCGGGGCTGCGCGAGATCCTCAACTACGGGCACACCCTCGGCCATGCCATCGAGCATGCCGAGCGGTACCAGTGGCGACACGGTGCAGCGGTCTCGATCGGCATGGTCTTCGCCGCTGAGCTGTCGAGACTGGCCGGCAGGCTGTCCGATGCCGCCGTGCAGCGGCACCGCAGCATCCTGGAATCGCTCGGCCTGCCGCTCACGTACCGCCCCGGCGCCTGGCCGCAGCTGCTGGCGACCATGCAGCGTGACAAGAAGGCCAGAGGCGGGATGCTGCGCTTCATCGTGCTGGACGACATCGCCCGCCCGACCGTGCTCACCGCACCCGACGATTCGCTGCTGTTCGCCGCATACCAGGAGGTCGCGGGCTAGGTTATGGGCGTGAGCATTCCGCGCCGCATCCTCCTCGTGAACGGGCCGAACCTGAACCTGCTCGGCGTGCGGGAGCCGGAGGTCTACGGGCACGACACGCTCACTGACGTCGAGCGGCTGGTCACCGAGACCGCCGCGGAGCGCAGGTTCGACGTGCGCTCGGTGCAGAGCAACCACGAGGGCGTGCTCATCGACGCGATCCACGCTGCGCGGGAGGATTGCGCCGGCATCGTCATCAATCCCGGCGGTCTGACGCACACCTCGGTCGTGCTGCGCGACGCCCTGGCAGGGGTCGCGCTTCCGGTCGCAGAGGTGCACATCTCCGATCTATCGCGACGCGAGGATTTCCGTCATCATTCCTATGTGGCCGACGTCGCCGCGGTGCACGTGACCGGTGAAGGGGTGCCGGGGTACGCGACGGCGACGCGGCGACTGATCGAGGTGATCACCGGACAGGCGAAGGGCTGAGGATGCGGGTGCGCGCTGCATTGCTGATGGGCGCCGCCGTGCTGGCCGTCCTCATCGTCACCGGCTGCGCGCCGGGCTCAGATCCCGCGGCGACGAGCGCCGCGGTCGTCCCTGCGCCGAGCGCGCCTGCGGCCGACCCGACCGCATCGGCGCCGAGCGAGCCTGCCACCTTCGACACGATCGACGGCATCTGGTGCCCGGCCGACGGCTCGACCGCGTGCCTCACCATCTCGCAGCCCGATGTGCTCACCGACGGAGCCGCCACCGACAGGCTGGCCGACCCGTCTTCATCGCCCGAGAGCACACCATGTTTCGCCACTGCGCTCGTGGATGCGGCAACCGACATGGCCGAGGTCGCCGTCTTCTACTGCCCGGCGGGCGTCAGCCCAGATGCCGGGGTTCGCGCCGCGTTCGATGACGTCGGCTACGACCGCCTCTACTTCACGCAGAACCCACCCGACGTGGACACCTGGTTCCGGGCGGGCGATCTCGAGGCGGCGACCGCTGGCTGACCCCGGTGCGCAGGCGGGACAGGCCGACGGCTGAGCGCGCCGCGGCATCCCGTAGAATCGGACGCCGGGCCTCCGCCCGCAGACTCCCACACGATCGGAATCGCACCTCTCATGGCATCGACCGCAGACATCAAGAACGGCGTCGTCCTGAACATCGACGGACAGCTCTGGAGCGTCGTCGAGTTCCAGCACGTCAAGCCCGGCAAGGGCGGGGCGTTCGTGCGCACGAAGCTGAAGAACGTGGTCACCGGCAAGACCGTCGATCGGACCTACAACGCCGGCGCCAAGATCGAGCTCGAGAACGTCGACCGCCGCGATTTCACCTACCTGTACAACGACGGCGAGTCGTTCGTGTTCATGGACGCGACCGACTACGAGCAGCTGAACGTGCCCGCTGCCATCGTCGGCGGTGCCGCGAACTTCAGGCTCGAGAACCAGCAGGTCACGATCGCCCTGAACAACGGCAACCCGCTGTATCTCGATATGCCGGCGTCGGTCGTGCTGGAGATCACCTACACCGAGCCGGGCCTGCAGGGCGACCGCTCCTCGGCCGGCACCAAGCCCGCCACCGTCGAGACCGGCTATGAGATCCAGGTGCCGCTGTTCCTGGAGACCGGCACGAAGGTCAAGGTCGACACCCGTTCGGGCGACTACCTCGGCCGCGTGAACTGACCCGGCGCGCTCGATGAGTGCCCGCACGAAGGCGCGCAAACGCGCCCTCGACATCCTCTTCCAGGCAGACGTCCGCGGCGACGAGGTCGCTGTGATCCTCGCCGCAGAGGCCAAGCGGGCGGCCGGAGAGCCGGCGCGCGAGCAGTCCTGGCTGTACGCCCGCGAGATCGTCGACGGCGTGATCGACAACCGCGAGGAGATCGACGAGCAGATCACAACCTTCTCCAAGGACTGGTCGCTCGCGCGGATGCCGGCGGTCGACCGCGCGCTGCTGCGCATGGGCGTGTGGGAGCTGCTGTACAACGACGATGTGCCGACCGCCGTCGCCATCGATGAGGCCGTCGAGCTGGCGAAGGAGTTCTCCACCGACGACTCCGGCGCGTTCGTGCACGGCGTGCTCGCACGCATCTCACGCAGCAGCTGATCGGGACAGGTGGTACTCTGAAGCTGCTGGGTGGTACACTGGTGAGATGCCGACCGCTCTGCCGCGCATCCAGGTGACGCGCACACCCGAACTTGAAGCCGCCCTCGAGGTGGCGGCCCGAGAGTGGCCCGACGCGCCGTTGAGCGAACGCGTCAGTCGGCTGGCGACAGCGGGCGCAAGAGCCGTGTCGGGTGCCGAAGCTGCGGCGCGGCACGAGATGGAGCGACGCAGCGCCGTGGAGAAGTACCGCGGCGCGTTCGCCGACGCGTTCCCGCCCGGGTATCTCGAGGAGTTGCGCAAGGACTGGCCTGAGTGAGTGTGCTCGACGCGAGCGTGCTCATCGCCTATTTCGGTGACGACGTGCACACGCCCCGAGCGAGCGCGCTCCTGGCCAAGTCGGAAGGGTCCAGAGCTCTGCACCCGGTGACCCTTGCCGAGGTGCTCACGGGGCCGGCGCGGATCGGTGCCGAGGAGGATGTCCGACATGTCATCGACGCCATCGGCGTCGACGTCATCAGTCCTGACGACGATGAGCCGATCCTCGCAGCCCGTATCCGTGCTGCCACCGGACTGAAGCTGCCTGACTGCTATCCCGTCGCTGCGGCGATCACCCGGCAGTCCGCGCTCGCCACGTTCGATGCGCAGCTTGCTCGGGTGGCCCGCGGGCTCGGCGTCGAGGTCGTCGGCGGGTAGCGGCGGATGTCGCACCGGACTGCGAACATGGACGACGTGCCGGCGGCGTACCTGAAGACCCAAAGCAGCGAGCCGTGGGATGCCGCGCCGCAAGCGTCGACGTTCGCCGGCGGGCCGGCATCCCCAGCGCCGCCGCCGGTCGCCCACGCCGCACCGACCTGGCGGTCTCTCCTTCCGACCACCGATGACACAGGGCGGTCGCTCGCACTGGGCATCGAGCTTCGTCAGCGCGCGGCATCCCGCGACCACGCCTGGGCGCCGAGGCGCGTCGAGACCGCCCAGCCGCGATCTCTCGCCCGCAGCACCAGCGATCTCAGCCTCGCCGTCCGGCCGCTCGTGCGCAGCGACAGCACGGGGAAGTGGATCAAGGGCGACGCCACCTGGGACATCGTGCGCCGCCCCGGCGCCCCGTTCTCTCGCATCCACGCGCGCTGGTTCGCCGACCTCGCGAACATCGCGCTGGGCGCCAGATCGGTCGGGCCGTACGCGAGTCCGGGGGAGTGGATCACACTCGACGGCGTCGAGTCACCGCTGCTGTGGGCGCACCTCGCAGCCGCCCCCGATGCGGGAGTCGAATTCGTCGCGACGGCGAAGCAGCAGACCATCGCGCTCGCCGGCGCCGCCGGTGCGTCCATCGAGGTCGCGCCCGGCCCGAACGGAGGTCTGCGGCTGCAGGCGGTGGTCATCGTCGACGGGCAGCCTGTCACCCAGGCCGTGACCCGCCCCATCGGCGGTCACGGGCTGTACACGGTGGGGGTCGACGCCGTTCCCACGCCGATCACCCTGGGACCGGCGAGTGTTCCGGAGTCCGTGCGCGCGCTCCTCCTGCACGATGACGGGATCACCGTCGCCGCCGACGAGGCACCGGAGTTCCTGCAGACCGGGCTGCCCCGCCTGCGTCGTCAGGCCGAGGTCACGGCGGTCCGCGGCGTGCAGCTGCCCGCGGCATCCCCTCCGATCGTCGTGGTCACCACGCACTTCGACGACGGCGACGTCGTCGACTACCGCGTGGAGTGGTCGTATCCGGGCATCGGTCGCACGCCGTATGCCCCATCGGAGCACCCTGATCGTGACGCGGACGCCGAGGCAGACGTGCGGATGCTCATCGAGGCGGGCTGGCGCGAGACGATGGAGCGTGAGTTCGCGGCCGCGGGGCGGCTGAAGGGCGTGGATGCCGCGACCTTCGCCGCGAAGGTGCTGCCCGCCTGGCGGGCGCTCGAACGTGTGCGGGTGGAGGGGAACGCCCCACGACGCACCTACACCGAGCTGTCCGGCGATCCGTCGGTCGCGCTCACCACGGTCGAGAGCACCGATCCCGACTGGTTCGACCTCGGCATCATCGTCACGATCGACGGGCGCCCGATCCCGTTCACGCCGCTGTTCACCGCGCTCGCGCTGGGGCGGAAGAAGCTGCTGCTGGCCGACGGCGCCTATTTCTCGCTGCGGCACACCGCCCTCGATCGGCTCAAGGAGCTCATCGACGAGGCCGCCGGCATGGACGAGTGGGAGACGGGCCCACGGGTCAGCCGATACCAGGTCGATTGGTGGGCCGACTTCGAAGACCTCGCCGACCAGTCCGACGCGGCGGTCGCCTGGCGGGCGTTCGCCGACGGCCTGCGGGCCGAGACGAGCGTTCCCGGCGTGGTCGCCCCGGAGACGATCCGCGCTTCGCTGCGTCCGTACCAGCAGGCCGGTTTCGAGTGGCTCGCCTTCCTCTGGCACCACCGCCTGGGCGGCATCCTCGCCGACGACATGGGGCTGGGCAAGACGCTCCAGCTGCTGACTCTCATCGCCCACGTCCGCCAGACCGGGGAGACTCGTCCGATCCTCGTGGTCGCACCGACGTCGGTGATGTCGACGTGGTCGGCCGAGGCAGCCCGCTTCGCTCCTGATCTCACCGTGCGGGTGGTCGACCGCACGACGGCCAAGAGCGCGACGACCGCGGCCGAGAGCGCGGCCGGAGCGGACGTCGTGATCACCTCGTACACGCTGGCGCGGCTCGACGAGGACGAGTTCGCCGCCGTCGACTGGGCCCTGGTGGTGCTCGATGAAGCGCAGTTCGCCAAGAACCCGAAGACGCGGCTGCACCGTGCGCTGGCCCGGCTGCGATCGGACGTCAAGATCGCGGCGACCGGCACCCCGCTGGAGAACAGCCTCACCGACCTGTGGGCGCTGCTCTCGCTCACCGCGCCCGGGCTCTTCCCCTCCGCCCGTCGGTTCCGCGAGGACTACGTGCAGCCGATCGAGCACGGCAAGGTGCCCGAGAACGCCGAAGGCGGCCCGTTCCGCGCCGCGCGGCTGGCACGGCTGCGCCGGCGCATCCGACCCCTCATGCTGCGCCGCACAAAGGAGCTCGTCGCTCCCGAGCTGCCCGAGAAGCAGGAGCAGGAGCTGCGCATCGCCCTGGAACCGGCCCACCGCGCGCTGTACGACCGGACGCTGCAGCGTGAGCGGCAGAAGATCCTCGGGCTGCTCGACGACCTCGATCGCAACCGCTTCATCGTTTTCCGCTCGCTCACTCTGCTGCGCCTGCTGAGCCTGGCCCCGGTGCTCGTCGATCCCAAGCACGCGCACATCGGCTCAAGCAAGCTCGACGCGCTGCTGGACCGCGTCGCCGAGGTGGCTGCCGAAGGACACCGGGTGCTCGTCTTCAGCCAGTTCACCTCGTTCCTGAAGCTGGCCGCGGAGAGGCTGGATGCCGCCGGCATCCGTTATGCCTACCTGGACGGCTCGACCCGGCGCCGTGCCGCGGTCATCGACGGGTTCCGCCGCGGTGACCAGGCCGCGTTCCTGATCAGCCTGAAGGCCGGCGGATTCGGGCTGACCCTCACCGAGGCCGACTACGTGTTCCTGCTCGACCCCTGGTGGAATCCGGCCGCCGAGGCCCAGGCCGTCGATCGCACGCACCGCATCGGCCAGGATCGTCGTGTGCTCGTGTACCGGCTCATCGCGGCCGAGACGATCGAGGAGAAGGTGATGGCGCTCCAGCAGCGCAAGGCGCGGCTGTTCCAGGCTGTCGTGGACGATGACGCGATGTTCTCGCAGGCTCTCACTGCGGAGGACATCCGCGGTCTGCTGGAGGGCTGATCCCGTAGACTCGGATGCCGTCGGATACGGGAGGAATCCATGCGGATCACGGGGCTCGGCCACGCCGGGATGTTCATCGAGACGGCGGGCGGCAGCATCCTCTGCGATCCCGTGATCGGCCCCAGCTTCTTCGGCTCATGGTTTCCGTTCCCCGACAACCGGGGCCTCGACTGGGAGCGCTTCGGCAACGCCGACTTCCTCTACGTCTCGCACCGGCATCGCGATCACTTCGATCCGGCGCTCATGCACAAGCACGTCCCCAAGGACATCAAGGTGCTGCTGCCGGAGTATCCGACCGACGACCTCGAGACCGACCTGCGAAAGCTCGGCTACGACAACATCATCTACACCCAGGCCGGCGTGCCGCTGAAGTTCGGCGATCTCACGCTCATGGTCACCCCTTTGCGCGCTCCCAGCGACGGGCCCATCGGCGACTCTTCGCTGAGCGTCGACGACGGCACCGCCAGCATCCTCAACCAGAACGACTCGCACCCTCTGGACCTCGAGAGGCTGCTGTCGTTCTCCAAGCCCGAGGCGTACTTCACGCAGGTCTCCGGCGCGATCTGGTGGCCCATGGTCTACGACCTCCCGCAGGACGCCAAGCAGAATTTCGCGCGCCTCAAGCGCGACGCGCAGAACAAGCGCGCCATGTACTACATCGAGAAGGTGGATGCCGAGCACGTCTTCCCGATGGCGGGGCCCCCGATGTTCCTGCGCGAAGAGCTCTTCCGCTACAACGGCTACGGCCTCGAAGACGATGCGATCTTCACCGATCAGCAGCAGTTCCTCGACCATATGGCCACGCAGCGACCCGAGCAGAAGGGCTACCTGTTCGTGCCCGGCACGCAGGTCGACCTGAATCACGGGAAGCTCGAGATCACCCAGACCCTCTACAGCGACGCCGAGGTCGAGCGCATCTTCGGCGACAAATGGTCCTACCTCGCCGAGCAGCGCGACACTCGGCAGGACGAGATCCGCGCGGAGGAGACGCGGCGCGCGCCGGTGCTGCCCCCCGACGAGATGCTGGCGGCGCTCAAGGAGTGGTGGGAGCCGCTGCTGCGGCGCGCCCGCACGATCCGCGGCGGCGTCGGCGGAAACGTGCGCTTCCGCATCGGCGAACTGGACATGGTGGTCGACTTCCCGAGGGCGAAGGTGCGCGAGTACGCCGGTGAGGAGTGCGTGTACTGGTACACGATCCCCGCCGACCTCGTGTCCACGAACATCGCCGACCACGAGATCGACTGGTCGAACTCGATCTTCCTCTCCATGCAGTTCGAGGTCGGCCGCAGCGGCAAGTTCAACGAGTTCCTGACCACCTTCCTCAAGTGCCTGTCCCGCGACCGGATCGATTACGTCGAGAACTGGTACGCCGAGCAGACCGACCAGACCGAGGATGCGCAGCTGGGCGAGTGGGTGGTGCAGCGACGCTGCCCGCACCTGCGCGCCGACCTCACCAAGACCGGGAAGATCGAGGACGGCGTGCTCACCTGCTCGCTGCACGACTGGAGCTGGGATCTGAAGTCGGGGAAGTGCCTCACGACACAGGGCCACCCGATCCGTGCCCGTCACGTGGAGGACGACCTGTTTCGGGGGGCGACCGAGCCCGCCGCCTGAGCGCGCTCCCGCCTTTGTCGGGTTCCTACAATCGTGTCGCCCGATGTAGGGGACAGGTTGACAGAACGGATGCGAATTCCCTTTGCGGGTATCAGTTCCGCCCGTCGCATCATCTGAGTCGTTGGTTCGCACAGTGTGGACCGATTCGACACAGGAGATTCGCATGACCAGCGTTCCCGTCCTTCCCGGCGCCGTCGGCGTCATCCCGTCCGCCACCCGACCCTCGCTCATCCGCCGCGCCTTCGACCTCGAGGTGCAGCTGGAGGCGGGCGTCAAGGTGCTGCTGCAGCGCTGGAGCATCCCGATGCTGCGCATCGCACTGGGTGCTGTCTTCGCCATCTTCGGCATCCTGAAGGTGTTCCCGGGCGTCAGCCCGATCGAGCCCCTGGTCCTGGCCACCTGGGAGAAGCTGAGCTTCGGCCTGGTCACCGGTCAGACCGCGATGGTGCTCACCGCTGCGATGGAGGTCATCGCCGGCCTGCTGCTCATCGCCGGCGGGGGATCGGCCCGCGTCGGACTCGTGGTCCTC
>DASSYC010000004.1:0-13982 GCA_035703465.1 Microbacterium sp.
GTACCTGATGGTGCTGTTCTCGATCATCGGCGACATCTTCCGCGACGATGCGCTGAACGGGTGGCTCAAGGCACTGTGGATCATCTTCCTCGTCTTCGTGCCGTTCCTGACCGCCCTGGTCTACCTGATCGCGCGGGGCACCGGCATGCAGAAGCGCTCGTACGAGCAGGCGATGAGGGTGCGTGAGCAGCAGGATTCCTATATCCGCGCCACCGCCGGCTCAGCGGCCAGCGCGACCGACGAGATAGCCAAGGGCAAGGCGCTGCTGGACGCCGGCACCATCACGCAGGGCGAGTTCGAGGCGATCAAGGCGAAATCCCTCGCCTGATCACGGCTGCGCCGGATTCGACCGATCGGCGCCCGGCGCAGCGGGGGGCTGCGCCAGGGCGTCGATCTTCGCCGTGAGCGCGCGCACCTGGCCGCGGGTCGCCGGCTCTGCGCTGTCGTCATTGCGCGACGCACGCTCCACGATCCACGAGGCGAGCGTCGCCGTGATGATCCCCGCCAGCGCCACCCCGCCCGCCATGAGGCCCACCCCGATGAGCCGACCGGGGCCCGTCACCGGGACGAAGTCGCCGAATCCCGTGGTGGTGACCGTCACGCACGACCACCACACCGCGTCGCCGAACGCCAGGATCGTCGCGGACGGTGCGTTGCGCTCCGCCTCCAGCACCGCCAGCGACGCGACATAGACGAGCACGACCGTCACACCGCCGCTGTAGACCATGATCTTCGTCCGCAGCGCCGCGCCGGCCGTACCGCGGAGCGCGGGCACCCGCGTGAGCACCCGCAGGAGCTGCACGAGCCGCAGCACCGGCACCAGCGCGAAGGCGAGCGCACCCAGGTGGTGGCGGAACCAGGATCCTCGATCCTCGGCAAGGCTGAGCCTCACGATGTAGTCGATGATGAACATGGCCCACGTCACGACCATGGCCCACGTGGTCACGCTCCACGCGATGCCGCTGAGATCGCCGATCACCCGCCAGGAGTAGGCCACCAGGTACACCAACGAGGCCGCCACCAGCGGCCACGTGGTGCGCCGGTGCCAGCTGATCTCATCCACGTGCGCCCGCGTCTGTCTGCACGGCCGCGACGTTGCGGATGAACAGGATCAGCCAGGTGAACACGAGCGTCCCGCCGACGAGTTCGACGGCGGTGAGCGTGTAATAGCCGGTGAAGAAGAAGACCACGAACACGAGGGTGATCGCCAGGAACAGCCATCCGACGACCACGAAGACCCGCGGCATATCGGTCAGCCACACCGGCATCCGGATGACAAGCACGCCGAACGCGACGACGGCGGCGATGGTCACGCCCGTGTGGACGCCGAAGAAGGTGTCGACGGGGAAGATTCCGACGCCCATGAGGAACAGGCCCACCAGCACGAGGCACACCCGCGCACCGGGCACCCCCCGCGGGTTGGAGGTCGGGATGTCACGCGTGACGTACCGCGCGATGGTCGTGATGATGAATCCGGCCACGATCAACGTGATGCTGAACGCGCGCGCCGACGTGCTCGTGGTCATTCCGAGAGCGCTCAGGTTGTCGACCCACCAGTCCGGATCGCTCGACCCCAGCATGCTGGCGATCAGGCCGACCGCCAGGAACACCGCGAGGATCGCAGCCAGCAGCGGGAGGTCCATGTGGGTCGCGGACAGGAAGACCATATACGCGGTGACCGCAGCGACCGCGCCGGCCAGTGCGATGACGGCGAGCGGGAACACCACGGCCCCGATGAAGGCCTGCTCCATGATCGACGCCGCCAGAGTCCACCCGAGCAGCGCGATCACGGCGTGGGCGATGGCGAGCGCGACGATGTCGAGATAGTCGAGAACACGCAGCGGCGCTCGCTGCCCGCGCCGCTGCACGACCAGGCGACCGGCCCCGAAGCCGAGCAGGGCGACGACCGCTGACGTCACGGCGGAGAACTGGCCGACCGAGCCCGGCCCTGCGATGGGCGCCGGCTCGAAGCGGAACGCGATGAGCGCCGCGACGGCGGCGAGTCCGAAGGCGGCTGCGCCGACCACGAGGGCGAGAGACTCGACGGAGCGCGCGCTCCGGTGATCGGCGGCAGCGGCCGTGCTGTCGACCTGCAGTCGTGGCGACAGGGGTTCGAGAGGGATGTCGGTCATGGCCGCCTCCGATCCAGGCCTGCTGTGCAGGCCGTGCGACAGCAGGGTATCCGCGCCTGGCCGGCGGTGGCGTCGCAGGGGCTGAGATCTCACCCTCTCGGGGCGAGATCTCACCCGTCGAGCATGGTTCGCGCGCGCGTGGGAGGGCGCAGACTGCGGTCCATGTCGACGCTCGCAACCGAGGCCGCCCCAGCCGGCCGGACCGCACGCCCGTCTCTGCAGGAGCACATCGCCCAAGGCCGTGCGGCCCGTGAACGGGTGCCGCGCGGGGCGCTCGCCGAGCTGGTGTCCGGCGGCCGCGACCCCATGGCCATCCTGGACGCGCAGGATGCCGGTCGGGTCGCCGAGCTCGTGCCCATCCGCACGCAGCGCATGGCCGAGACCCCGTTCACCTTCTACCGCGGAACGGCGGCGCTCATGGCGGCCGATCTCGCGCGATCCCCGCGGACCGATCTGCGCGTCGGGTCGTGCGGCGACGCCCACGTGTCGAACTTCGGCCTCTACGCCTCGCCGCAGCGCACACTGGTGTTCGACCTCAACGACTTCGACGAGGCCGCGTGGGCGCCCTGGGAATGGGACGTGAAGCGTCTGGTAACCAGCATCGTCATCGCCGGGCAGTCGACCGCTCGCGACGACGACGTCGTCTCGTCCGCCGCACGCCGCGCCGTGGAGACCTACGCGCGCGGCCTCAAGAGCGCCGCTCGGCGCAGTCCGCTGCATCGGTACTACGACCGGTTCGACGCGGTGGCCGCCACGGCGGCTGATCCGGAGTCGCGACGGGCGCTGAAGCATGCGGTCCGCGCGGCGGAGAAGCACACCGGCCGCGTCGCGGCGCGACGGCTCACCGAGGTCGGCAAGGGGGGGCGGCTCCGGTTCATCGAGTCCCCGCCGACCATGACCCGCGCCGACCGGGAGGTCGCCAGGCGCGTCGACGACGTGTACGGCGACTATGTGCGGTCGGCGTCGGTCGACATCCGCGTGCTCCTGCAGAGCTATGCCGTCTCCGATGTGGCCCGGCGCGTGGTCGGGGTGGGAAGCGTCGGCACCCGCTGCTACCTCCTCGCGCTGCAGGACGGGGATGGGCACACCATGCTGCTGCAGGCGAAGGAGGCCGGCCCCAGCGTGCTGATCGAGCACGGCGGGGTGGCTCAGCCGGAGTCGGTGGCGCGGTACATCGATGAGTTCGGAGACGGCGGGCGCGTGGTGGCGATGCAGCGGATCCTGCAGGCCGTCTCCGACCCGTTCCTCGGGCACCTCCGCGGCACCGGCGCCGACGGAGTGCCCGATCGCGCCTTCTACGTGCGTCAGTTCCACGACAAGAAGGGCGGGTTCGATATGGACGCACTCGAGGACGATGCCTTCCTGTGGTACGCGGATGCATGTGCGGCCACCCTCGCCCGCGCCCACAGTCAGTCGCCGGACGCCGGCACCGTGGTGGGCTACATCGGCCGCGGCGAGCGCGTGACCGAGGCGCTCCTCGAGTGGAGCTACGCCTATGCCGCCCTCTCCCGGTCGGACTGGGAGCTGTTCCGCGCACAGCGCGGCGTCGGCGAAGACGTCCGCTGAAGACAGCGGGGCCGTTCAATCCAGAAGCGAGGCTGACGACTTCGGCGACGCCTTCGGGTCGGGCAGGCGACGCATCCGGAATCCGTTCGCGATCCCGAGCATCCCGGCGAGGATCGGGATCCCCAGCGCCACCTGCAGCGCGATGGGGCGGGCCTCGGTGTTGATCCGCACGATCTCCGCCGCCACGGCGGGCGGCTCGTCGGCGACCAGCTCCTGCACGCCGGTGTTCGAGACCAGCTGGGCGTCCTCCTCCAGCACGGTCGCGACCTGCTGCTTGTCCTGTGCCGACAGCACCGCGCTGGCATCCGAGAGCGAGGTGAACGCGAGACTCAGCGTGGCCAGCATGATCGCGCCGGCGAAGGCGAGTCCGAACGAGAGGCCGAACGATCCCGCCGCGGAGTTGACGGCAGCCGCCTCGCTCACCCGTTCGTCGGTGATCGGCGACAGCGTGTAGTTGTTCAGCTGGGAGACCAGCAGCCCGAGTCCGGATCCGCTCACGATCAGCGGCACCATCAGGAACCAGCCCGAGTCGGCACGGGGCACGATCGGCACGAGGATCACGAGCCCCACGACGGTCAGGACGAATCCCCACAGGATGATGTCTGCGGGGCGCCTTACCTTCAGCCAGCGCCCGGCCAGCAGTGCGACGGCGAACATGCTCAGCGAGAGCGGGGCGATGGACAGCCCCGCCCACAGCGCGTTGTACTCGAGCACCATCTGAAGGTAGAGCGGCAGCACGATCATCGTCCCGCCGAGCGTGATCTGCTGCAGCAGCTGACCGCTCACCCCGGCACGGAAGGGCTTGGATGCCAGCAGGCCGGGGTCGAGCAGGGTCGCCTTGCCCCGGCGCTTGCGGCGCACGAGCCAGAACGCGAGGGCCACGAGCGCGAGCACGCCGATGCCGATCACGAGGCCGACGTACCCGCCGCCTTCCTGCCAGATGAGGATGCCGAGGACGACACCGCCCATGCCCACCACCGACAGCGCCGATCCGACGAGGTCGATCGAGCGCTTTCCGGTGAACGGCACATCCTTGACCAGTCCGATCCCGAGCAGGACCACCGCGATGATGAGCGCCTCGAGCAGGAACGCGATCCGCCATGACAGGAACGTCGTGATGACGCCGCCCAGCAGCGGCCCGACGGCGGCGGCGATCGCGGCGGACGCGCCCACGAGCGCGTACACCCGCACCTGATGCGCGCCGGAGAAGTTGCCGTGGATCAGCGACTGCATCGACGGCAGCAGCAGTGAGGCGCCGATGCCGCCGATGATCGCCCAGAACACGATGATCGCGGTGAGATCCTGCGCGAGCGTCATCGCGATCGCCCCGATGGCGTAGCCGAGAAGGCCGAGGATATAGGCGAGCTTGCGGCCGATGAGATCGCCGACCTTCCCGCCGATGAGGATGAACGCCGCCGAGACGAGCGCCTCCAGCGCGATCGCGCCCTGCACCCCGCTCGCGGTGGTGTGCAGATCGCGCACCACCGCCGAGATGGAGACGTTCATGATCGACGTGTCGACGACCAGCACGAACATCGCCATCGCGAGGAGGATCGCCAGGCGCATGTTCATCGGCCGGGCAGTCCCGGGGTCACTGGACATGCGCGAAGCGAACCACGGATCGTGCCCTGCGGGATCACCCTGATCGGGGGAGAATCGACCTACTCGCGGGCGGCCGGGCCTGCGGCATCCGCATCGCCGGACAGCCACCGCAGCCAGCGCGACCCCGGGTCGCCCTCGAGGATCAGCGCCCGGGCGAGCAGGGTGAGCGGAATCGACAGGATCGCCCCGAGCGGCCCGATGATGAACGTCCAGAAGATCACCGAGAAGAAGCTCAGCGTGAGGCTCAGATTCACCGCGTCGCTGACGAACTTCGGCTGCACGAGCACCTGCAGCGTCACGTTGACGACGCAGTAGATCGCCACGACGGCGAGCATGAGCGGCCAGCCGCCCACCACGAACGCCAGCACGGCGGGCGGGATCAGGCCCAGCACGAAGCCGATGTTCGGGATGAAGTTCGTCACGAACGCGAGGATCGCCCACACGGCGGGCGCCGGCACACCGAGTGCCCACAGGGCGAGTCCGTCGATGATCGCCACGACCGCCCCGAATGACGCGTTGACGACGTAGTAGCGGCGCACGCCGCGGTTGAACCCGCGGAACCGCACGATCGCCGAGTCGGCGGACGGGCCGAACGATGTCTCGGCCCGCGCGTACCGCGCGGCATCCGCCGCCATGAAGATGACGTAGGCGAGCACGAAGAAGAAGGCGAGGAGCACGCTCACCACGGTGCCGCCGAGGGTCGCGGCGAACGCCAGCACGTTGGCGGGCTGGAGGAGGGATGCCGCGGCATCCGCCGTCTCCTGGTCGAGCCCCAGCCCGTGCAGCCACGCGAGGGTGTCGGCTGCGGCCGCCTGCAGCTCGTCGGAGAAGTCGCCCACCAGCGCGGCGAACTGCACGCCGGCGTAGAACAGCAGCGCCGCGAGCGCCGCGAGGATGAGGTAGCCGAGCACGATCACCGCGGTCGTCGCCGCCCAGCGAGGCCACCCGTGCCGCTCGAGCGGATGACGCAGCGGGTGGCAGATGATCACGATCACGGCGCCCAGCGAGAGGGGCCCGACGAGCTCGCGCGCGAACGAGATGCCGGCCAGCGCGATGACCGCGGCGGCCAGCCCGAGCAGCACGCGCAGCGCAGGCGGCAGCGCGACGACCTGCGGTGCGGGTGCCGGCGCGCGCTTCACGGGTTCAGGCTAGGGCCGGCGCCGGCACGGCCCGCTGTGGCTCGCCGCTGCTCTCGCCGTGGCGCTGTCTTGACACCCGATGAGAATCCGGCTCTTGCCGACGGCATCGGCAGGGGAGTACCGTTCGCCCATGTCGGCCAATGCTGCCCGCAAGCGTATGCGGTTCGCCTCGCGCGTCGGAGTGCTCTCCGTCGTCACCATCGGACTGGTCGTCGGCCTCGCCGCGGCCCCCGCAGCGGCCGTTCCGGTCGCCACCTCTTCGAGCAGCGCAGCATCCGTCGGATCGAGCTGGTCGTTCCTCGCGCAGCGCAGCTATGTCGCTCTCGGCGACTCGTACACCGCCGGCCAGGGCGCACCGCCGTACCGCAGCGGTCCGTGCCTGCAGAGCAGGTACACGAGCTACCCGACCATCGCCGCCACGTTCAGCCTCTACAAGCTGACCGCGAACAAGGCGTGCTCAGGGGCGACCGTCGCCGACACCGCTGCGCAGCTGTCCGGTGTCAGCAGCAAGACGGCCCGCGTCACCCTCACCGTCGGCGCGATCGACGCCGGGTCGAACGCGGTGCTGGCCGCCTGCGGCGCTGACCCCACGTCGGCCGCATGCCAGCAGGCGATCGTCTCCGCCGTCCAGGCGCTGTCGCAGCTGGGTCCGAAGCTTGTCGGCCTCTACTCCACCATCGCCGCGACGCTGCCCAACGCGCGCGTTGCCGTGCTGAACTATCCGCACCTGTTCGAGCCGGGAGTCGATCCGCTGGGCGACCTCTTCAACACCGCCACGGACGCGTTGAACGGCGTGATCCAGGGCTCGGTGGCAGCGGTCGGCGATTCGCGGGTCGTCTACGTCGATGTGACCCAGGAGTTCGCCGGGCACGGCATCGGCTCACGGGTGCCCTACATCGCCTACAACCCGTCGAACATCCTCGCGACGGCGAACTTCCACCCGAACGCGCTCGGCAACACGTTCGGCTACGCACGCGCTCTCGCGAACGACCGGGTCTTCAGCCGCTGACGCCGAGTCGCGGTCTGCTCAGAGGGCGCGCAGACGCGGGGCGAGGTCGCGTTCGAAGAGGGTCATGAACCGCTCCTGATCGTGACCGGGCGCGTGGAACACCAGGTGATCGAACCCCCAGTCCACATACTCGGCGACCTGGGCGACGACCTCGTCGGGGTCGGTGCCCACGATCCACCGCTTCGCGATCTGCTCGATCGGCAGCGCATCAGCCGCCTTCTCCATCTCAATCGGATCGGTGATGTCGTGCTTCTGCTCCTTCGACAGTGAAAGCGGCGACCAGAACCTGGTGTTGTCCAGCGCGGCATCCCTCGTCTCCTCATAGGAGATCTTGATCTCGATCATCCGGTCGATGCCTGAGAACTCGCGCCCCGCCGCGGCCGCACCCTCCTTGACTGCCGGGATCAGCGTGTCCGCATACAGCTCACGGCCCTTGCCGGATGTGCAGATGAACCCGTCCCCCGCCCGCCCCGCATACTTGGCGACCACCGGACCTCCGGCGGCGATGTAGATCGGCACTCCGCCGTCGGGCACGTCGTAGATCGACGCGTCATGCGTCGAGTAGTACTCGCCCTCGAAACTGACCCGGTCGCCCTTCCACAGCGCCCGCATCAGCCGCACCGCTTCCCGCAGCCGGGCGAACCGCTCCCGGAACTCGGGCCACTCCTGCTCGCCCGCACCCTGGAAGCCCGTCGCGATCTCATTCAGCGCCTCACCTGTGCCGAACCCCGCGAACACCCGCCCCGGGTACAGGCATCCCATCGTCGCGAACGCCTGCGCGATCACCGCCGGGTTGTACCGGAACGTCGGAGTCATCACACTCGTCCCGATCCGGATCGTGCGGGTGCGCTCACCGACCGCCGCCATCCACGCCAAGGAGAAGGGCGCATGCCCGCCCTCGTGCCGCCACGGCTGGAAGTGATCCGACACGGCCACCGACTCGAACCCGTGCCGCTCCGCGGCCACCGCGATCTCCACCAGCTCCCGCGGCCCGAACTGCTCCGCAGAAGCCTTGTACCCGAGCGTCAGCATGCTGTCTCCGTTCCGGGCCGCCGTCGGCCCTTCTCCCCATCGTTGCGCATCGCGCACACGCCCCGGTGCGCCCTTGCTCCGCGAACCCGGGGGTTCGCGTCGAACCAAGGGTCCTGGACCTCGGGTTCGACGAGAAGCCCCGGGTTCGGCGGAGAGCGGGGCCGACGGCGCGGGGGGGGCGCTGGGGCGGGGGCGGGGCGGGGGGCGGGGGGGCGCAGCGTGTACGTAGACTCGCGGGATGGCGCGCGGCGGGGGCAGTCCGAAGTGAAGGTGCGCGCCATCTTCGGTCTCCTCCGCCTGGGCATGGCGGTGCTATGTCTGGTCGCACTGGCTCACCGGCTGGTGTGGGGGCTCAGCTCGCACACCATCGCCGGTGAGAACTTCTTCGCGTATCTCACGGTCCAGTCGAACTGCGCCTTCGTCGTGCTCCTCGTCGTCGCGGGCGTGGTGGCGTTCCGCCGTGACCGGGACCCGCGATGGCTCACGATCGCGCTGGCGTTGACCCTCGCCTGGACGATCACGTGCGGAATCGCGTTCGCGCTGATCGTGTGGCAGGCGGGCCTGCGCGGCATCCGCATCGATGTGCCGTGGTCCGACCAGCTGCTGCACTTCTGGCTCCCGGGCCTCGCCGTGGCCGGGTGGACCCTGGCGCCGGGCCATCGCGGCGTGCCGTGGTGGGTGGTTCCGGTCGCGCCGATCTACCCGCTGCTGTGGGGGCTCGGCGCCATGTGGCGCGGCCCGCAGGTGGGCTGGTACCCGTACTACTTCCTGGATCTGCGGCAGGTCGGATTCCCCGAGTTCCTCATCAGCGCCGGCATCGCCCTCGCGATGTTCGCGCTCGTCGCCGCCGTGCTCGTGCTCATCAGTCGAGCCCGGCTGAGCTTCGCTCCGCTACGAATCCGATTCCCCCGGCACCAGCATGTCCAGCGATGAGGCGGCCACCGCCACGGCCTGCGCGTCGTCGAGCACGGCGAAATCCTCAGCCGCGGCGCCCCCGACCATGCCGACCAGAACGCTCTCGCCGGTCACCGGCAGCAGGTTGAACCAGGTGCGCACGGTCACGTCCCCGCCGACGAGATGCCAGATCGTGGCATCCGTCTCCCAGAACGGGGTGTCGAAACGCAGCCAGACGGTCTCGATCCGCCCCATCCCCAGCGCCCCGATCGCGCCACGGGTGCCGAACGGCAGCAGGGGATCGAACTCGATGCTGCCGTCCTGCAGCACCCCGAGCGGCACCGTGATCACGACGCGGTCGAACGACATCGACTCGCCCGTGCCGAGCCGCAGGCTGACACCGGAATCGTCGTGGGCGATCCTGCTGACCGGAGAGGATAGTCGCACCTCGACGCCCTCGAGGAGGCTGTCGACGAGAGGCGAGAGGTCGTCGACCGCGGCGGCGTAGTCATCGCGGGGCAGAGGAGGGGGGAACCACGACGACTGGTCGTCGGCGTCGGCGCCGGTCATCGCGGTCACGTACGCCAGCAGCGCCGCGGTGTCCGGATCGGCGGGGTCGGTCCCCGCCTCGGCGAGTGCCCGGGCCAGTGAGACGTCGGCGGGCATCGCCTGCGCGCTTTCCACCGCGGCGGTGATCGTCTCATCGCCGACGGGGTCGACGGCGCCGTCTCCAGACGTCCACTGCGGGGCATCGAGAACCGCTGTGGCGACATTCAACTCGTCCAGCTCTGCGCGCAGCTGCGCGTCAGCGGTGGTGAACAGCCACGCACCCAGCTGGATCGGCAGCGGCCAGGCGTCATCGATGACAGTGTGGATCCGGCCGCCGCTGTGATCCTTCGCCTCGATGACGGTCACCACCGCCCCCCGGTCGGCGAGCCCCGCTGCCGCATAGGCCCCTGCGAGCCCGGCACCGATCACGGCGATCCGCTCCCCGGCCGCAGCGTTCTGACTCGCTTCGGCGGCCGCACGCCTGCCCGACTGCACCGCGCCGCGCATCGTCCCCGGACTGTTCGGCGCTGTCGCCTCCCCCGCGAAGAACAGCCGCGTGCCCACCGGCTCGGCCAGCGCGTCACGGGCGGCCGGCTGAACGCCGACGGGAGTGTAGCTGGCCGCGCCGCGCGCGAACGGGTCCGTCGACCACGTGCTGCGCACCGCCGCTGCGGGGGTCACGGCTGTCCGCGGCGGAGTGGGCGACGGCGTGCGCGTCGAGGTCGGTGAAGGCGCAGGTTCCGGAATGCAGGATGCGAGCAGCACCGTCAGGACGCCGGACCCGCCGCCGATCAGCAACGTGCGACGCGTCAACCTCATGATCTGGCAACCCTACCGCCGGGTCGCGGCCGACGGCGGTCGGCCTACGCCGTCGCCTGCGCGAGATCCGCTTCCGCGTCGACCAGCGCGGCCCGGTCCACCGGTGTGCCCGCGGCGATCCAGGGAGTGACGATCTCGGGCACGCCGCGGATGTTGATGTTCATCGCCGCGACCAGTGTGTCGCCGCGCAGCCAGAACACGACGAATCGATCGTCTGCGACCTCGCCGCGGATGCACACGTCGGTGCTGTCGGCGCTGAGCCCGGTGTACTCCATCCACACGTCGTATTGGTCGGAGAAGAAGAACGGCACCGCGCGGTGGGGGATGCCTCTGCCCAGCATGTTGCGAGCCGCGGTGCGGCCCTGAGACCGTGCGGTGGCGAAGTGCTCGATCCGCAGCGGCCTGGCCAGCGCCGGATAGCGCACGGCCGCCACGTCACCGGCCGCGTACACGCCGGCCACGCCCGCTGCGAGCGTCTCATCCGTGATGACGCCGTCGTCGACGGGAAGGCCGGCCTCCGCGGCCAGCTGCACGTTAGGCAGCGCCCCGACCCCGACCATGACGACGTCTGCCGGCAGCTCGGTGCCGTCCGAGAGCACCACGGACCGCACTCGGCCCGCGGCCCCGCGGAACTCGGACACGGCCGCGGGCATGCAGAGGCGCACGCCGTGGGCCTCGTGCACGTCGCGGTAGTACGCGGCGCCCACCGGGCCCAGCACCTGCATCGGCAGCTCCCCCCTGCCGACCAGCGTCACATCCAGCCCGAGCTGCCGTGCCGATGCGGCGACCTCACAGCCGACGAAGCCGGCGCCCACCACGACCAGCCGTCCGCCGTGTGCCAGCGCCGCCTTGAGCCGATCGGCCTCGGCCAGAGTGCGCAGGGAGAGGATGCCCTCCAGGTCGGCGCCGGGAAGCCGGAGCCGGCGATTGTGCGAACCGGTTGCCAGCAGCAGCTTGTCATAGGCGATGTCGCCGCCTGCGGCCAGCGTGATGCGGTGCGCGGCGGTGTCGATCGCGTCGACGGTCGTGTCGAGTCTCAGATCGATGTCCTGCTCGCGGTAGAAGGCCGGCTCGTGCAGAAACAGCTGGTGGTATCCCGGCTGGTCGCGGAGATAGTTCTTCGACAGCGGAACGTGGTCGTAGGGCTGCGCCGTGTCGCTGCTGATCAGCACGATGCGACCGGCGAAGCCCTCCTCTCGCAGCATCGCCGCCGCGCGGGTGCCGGCCATCCCGGCACCGACGATGACCATCTGCTGCGCGTCTGCTGCCACGGAAAGCCTCTCTGCTCATCCCCGATCAGGCTGTGGTGCACGCCCGGCCAGGGGCTCGGTCGTCTCCCACGATCCTCTCCCGGTCGGCGATGCGCTCGTCACGGCCGATGACGGACCCCGCCGCGATGCGGACCCGCGCGCCGACATAAGTGCGCACCCCGATCTTGGCACCGGCGGCGATGGTCGCGCCCGACCCGATGTGCGCATGGGGTGCGATCTGCGCTTTCGGGCCGATGACCGCATCCGTCTCGATCCAGGCTCCGCGCCCCACATGCGCGTCGGCCTCGACACGTGCGCGCGGTTCGACGTAGGCATCGGCTTCCACGACAGCACTTGAGTGCACCTTGGCCCCGTGCGCGACGAAACCACGCCCGTTCGCGTGCTTGCGATACCTCAGAGTCTCGCCTCGGTCGTCTTCGATGTCGACATAGTTCTTGCCCACCGCGACCTCCTGCACCAATCGATCTTCCGCTCGGTCAGGATTTTATACAAGATCAGGTTGGAAAAACGAGACACACCTGCCGCCCCGTGTATTTTAGAGGATTCCGCTACCATCAATTCATGGCTTCGGGCGTTGTGAGCACGTCGCGACGACGCGACCAGATCCTCGCCGAGCTGGCCGCGGCCGGATCGGGTATGGGAGCCGCCGACATCGCGGCGACGGTCGGGGTGCATCTGACGACCGCCCGATTTCATCTGGACCGACTGGAGCAGGCCGGTCTGGTCCGACGCGAGCTGACGCGTTCAGGCCGTCGCGGACGGCCGAGCGTCCGGTACCGCTTGGCGCCGAGCAGCGAGACCGCGACACCGAATGGGGCGCTCGTCACTGTGCTGGCGGCTGTGCTCGCCGAGGATCCTGACGGGGGACGCGCGCGAGGCGAGCAGGCGGGCGCGGTGTGGGCGGAGAGTCTGACCGACACCGCACAGCGTGCCGAGGCGACACCGCGCGCGCTCCTGGAGTCCCGCATGGAGCAGCTCGGCTTCGCACCCCGCTCCGCGGAAGAGTGCATCGAGCTGCGCGCCTGCCCGTTCCGGGACGCGGCGCGCGCGCACCCGGACGTGGTCTGCTCGGTGCACCGTGGTCTCATCGCGAGGATCCTCGAGGACGCAGGACGTGACGGCGACGAAGCTCGGCTCGTGCCGTTCGTCGAGCCGGAACTGTGCACCATCACCCTCAGCGACCATCGCACCTGAGAGGCACACTCTCACCCGGTTCAACGCACGGTGTCGTCCCGCTCATCCAGTGGCGGGTACGCGGCGACCAGTTCGGTGTCGACCCCTGTCGGGCCGACCTTCGCCGCACCGCCCGGCGAGCCGAGCGGCTGCGCCGTACCCGGCAGCGGCTCGGCGAAGAACCGGGCGTTGTCGGCGAGGAACGGGGCCCACGCCTCCGGCAGGTCGTCCTCGTAGTAGATCGCATCGACCGGGCACACGGGCTCGCAGGCGCCGCAATCAACGCACTCGTCGGGGTGGATGTAGAGCGACCGCTCGCCTTCGTAGATGCAGTCGACGGGACACTCCTCCACGCAGGCCCGGTCCAGCACATCGATGCACGCCGCCCCGATCACGTAGGTCATTGACCGATCTCCTATTTCAAATGAGTTTTCTCCTTTATATTAGTCCTGACCCCGATTCAATGCGAGAGGAAGAATCATGGCCGTCAGAGTGTGCTCCGAATCCGACCTGCAGCCCGGCGACACCCGCCGAGTGCTGATCGACGGGCGCGCGGTCGCGCTCGTCATGGACGACTCCGGGCACCTCCACGCCGTGGGCGACACCTGCTCGCACGCTGACATCTCACTTTCCGAGGGCTTCGTCGAGGGAACCCGTCTCGAGTGCTGGGCGCACGGCGCATCGTTCGATCTCACGACCGGCGCCGCTCTGACACTTCCGGCCACCGAACCCATCCCGGTCTACGCCGTGAGCGTCGTCGATGGGGATGTCTACGTCGGATCATCCGCTGCGGAGG
>DASSYC010000131.1:0-4017 GCA_035703465.1 Microbacterium sp.
CGATCTGGAGATCCAGCGCACCGTGGCCGAGGCGGCTCAGAAGGCGGATGCCGCGATCGAGCGGTTCCGCATCGACGAGGCCATCGACGCCGTCTGGACGATCGTCGACGAGCTCAACGGCTACATCACCGACAACGAGCCCTGGGCGCTGGCGAAGGACGAGACGCAGCGCGTGCGGCTGGGAACGGTGCTGTACACCTGTGCCGAGGGCCTGCGCGCGCTGGCGGTGCTGCTGTCGCCGGTCATGCCGGCCTCGACCGAGAAGCTGTGGGTCGCGCTCGGCGCCGCTGAATCGCTCGGGCGCCTGCAAGACCAGCCGATCCGCGAGGCAGGGGCCTGGGGCATCCTCACCCCCGGCACCTCCGTCAACGGCCTGGCCCCGCTGTTTCCGCGCGTGGAGACGGCGTGACCGACGCCTCGGCGCCCGCCGACCCCAGCAGCTACGTGCGCACCCGCGAGAAAGGCGAGCGGGATGTCACCTACCCGCCGGCGCCCGAGCCCCTTGCCGTGCCGACATACGACAACCACGCGCACCTGGAGATCACCGACGGCGATGGTCTGGCCCTGGATCAGCAGCTGGCCCGCGCGGCCGAGGTCGGCATCCTCGGGGTCGTGCAGGCCGGCGGCGACATCGAGTCGAGCCGGTGGTCGGCGTGGGCCGCGGCATCCCACCCCGGAGTCCTGGCAGCGGTCGCGATCCACCCCAACGAAGCGCCTGCCTACAAGCAGGCCGGGCGGCTCGACGAAGCCATCGGCGTCATCGACGAACTCGCGACCCAGCCGCGCGTGCGCGCGATCGGCGAGACCGGGCTCGACTTCTTCCGCACCGACCAAGACGGCCGCCCCGCGCAGTTCGAGAGCTTCGAGGCGCACATCGCCCTCGCGCACAAGCACGGGCTGGGGATGCAGATCCACGATCGCGATGCCCACGACGCGGTGCTGGAGACCCTCGAGCGCTGCGGCGCCCCGGAGCGGACGGTGTTCCACTGCTTCTCCGGCGACGAGGCCATGGCCCGATACGCCGCCGCGCGCGGGTACTATCTGAGCTTCGCCGGCAACATCACGTTCAAGAACGCGCAGAACCTCCGCGATGCTCTCGCGGTGACTCCTCGCGAGCGCATCCTCGTCGAGACCGATGCGCCGTTCCTGACGCCGATGCCGCACCGCGGCCGGCCCAACGCGCCGTACCTCGTGCCCGTGACGGTCCGGTTCATGGCCGCCGAGCTCGAGGTCGACGTCGACGAGCTCAGCGCGCAGATCGCCGCGAACACACTCGAGGTCTACGGCGCGTTCTGATCAGCCGGGGCCGAGCCCGTCGAGCGCACCGCGAACAGCGCCCCGGTGTGCTCGATGTCGACGCCCTTGGTCTCGGGGATCTTGAAGAACACGAACACGAACGACAGCGCCGCGAACAGCGCGTACATGCCGTACGTCAGTGGCAGCGACCACTCGCTCATCGGCGGGAACGTCATCGTGATGAGGAAGTTCGCGATCCACTGCGCGCCGGCGGCGAAGCCCAGCGCCTTGCCGCGGATCCGGCTCGGGAAGATCTCACCCAGCAGCACCCAGACCAGCGGACCCCACGACGCGCCGAAGCCGATCACGAACAGGTTCGCGGCCACCAGGGCGATCGGCGCCCACGCGCCGGTGAGCACGAGCTGGCCGTCGGCGTTGAGCTCGGCGAACGAGAACGACAGCGCCATCGCGCCCAGCGAGACGGCCATCATGACCGAGCCGGTGAGCAGGATCGGGCGTCTGCCGACCTTGTCGACGAGGAAGATGGCCACGAGCGTGACGAGCACGTTGGTGATGCTGGTGATGACGCTGATGAGCGCCGAGTTGTCGAACCCCACCGAGTTCCACAGGCTCGTCGAGTAGTAGAAGATGACGTTGATGCCGACGAACTGCTGGAACACCGACAGGATGATGCCGATCCAGACGATCCCCTGCAGTCCGAGCACCGGCCCGCGGATCGACACGCCGGCGTTCTTCCGATCGGCCTCGATCGTCGCGACGAGCTCGTTCACCGTCGCATCCAGATCGCGTTCGGGCATGAGGCGGGCGAAGATCGCCTTCGCCTCGTCGATGCGCCCCTTCGTGATCAGGTAGCGCGGGGATTCGGGCACGGTGAACGACAGGATGCCGTAGACCGCGGCCGGGATGACCCCGACGAGGAACATCCATCGCCACGCGTCCAGACCCAGCCACAGCACCTCGTTCGGGCCGCCGGCGAGGTCTTCGAGCAGGAAATCGCTGAGCAGGGCGGCGAAGATGCCGAGCGTGATCGCCAGCTGCTGCAGTGACGCGAGGCCGCCGCGGATCTGCCGTGGCGCCACCTCGGCGATATAGGCGGGGGCGACCACCGAGGCGATGCCGATGCCGAGGCCGCCGATGACGCGCCACAGGGCCAGGTCCCACACCGTCACGGCGAGGCCGGCGCCCAGCGAGCTGACGAAGAACATGATCGCGCCCAGGAACATGACGCGAAGACGCCCCCAGCGATCGGACAGCGATCCGGCGATCATGGCGCCGGCCGCACAGCCCAGCAGCGCGATGGCGACGACGAAGCCGGTGACGAAGCTGTTGAGCGCGAAGTCGGCCTGGATCGACTCGACCGCCCCGTTGATGACCGAGGAGTCGAAGCCGAAGAGGAAGCCGCCGACGGCGGCGGCGACGGACAGGCCGATGGCCCGTCGGCGATACACCCCGCGGAGCGCCGTTGCGTCCGCGCTGACAGTGAGTCCCATGAGCGTACGGTAGCGGTCCGCGGCCCCCGGCGGGAGGGGGTGCGCCGCGCGGCCTCACCGCGTGGCTACAGTGAAGCGCATGCCCGTCTCCCTCCTCGGCGCCGCCGAGATCCGTGCACTGGCCGCCGACCTCGATGTGACGCCCACGAAGAAGCTCGGGCAGAACTTCGTCGTCGACCCGGGCACCGTCCGCCGCATCGTGCAGATCGGGGGCGTCCGGCCCGGCGAGAGCGTGGTCGAGGTGGGGCCCGGGCTCGGCTCGCTGACCCTCGCCATCCTGGAGGTCGGGGCATCTGTGACCGCCGTCGAGATCGATCACCGCCTCGCCGCGCGCCTTCCCGAGACGGCGGCCCGGCACGGCGTGCCCGAGGGTGCGCTGACGGTGGTGGATGCCGATGCCCTGCGCGTCACGGAGCTGCCCGGGGACCCCACGATCCTCGTCGCCAACCTGCCCTACAACGTGTCGGTGCCGGTGCTGCTGCACTTCCTCGAGACCTTCCCGCGGCTGCAGCGCGGGGTCGTGATGGTCCAGGCCGAGGTGGGGGAGCGCCTCGCGGCACCGCCGGGGTCGAAGACGTACGGCGCCCCCAGCGCGAAAGCCGCCTGGTACGGGCGCTGGCGGCTGGCGGGAACGGTGTCGCGTCAGGTGTTCTGGCCGGTCCCGAACGTCGACTCGGTGCTGGTCGCGTTCGAGCGCGACGTCCGGCCCCGGGGCAGCCAGGACGAGCGTCGGAGGACGTTCGCGCTCATCGACGCCGCGTTCCAGCAGCGGCGCAAGATGCTGCGCCAGGCGCTCAGCCGCCTGCTCGGCGGCACCGCGGCCGCGGCATCCGAGATCCTCGAGCGTGCCGGCGTGGCGCCCACCGCCCGCGGCGAGGACCTCGGCGTCGACGACTTCCAGCGCATCGCCGGCGCGCTCGGCACGACCGCTGACACCGCCGACACCCCGCGCTAGTGTCGGAACGTGACTGACGACGCAACCCGGCTCCGCCCGGGCGTTCCAGACGTCCACCGTCCGTACACCGCCGCGGCGGACCGGTACGAGAGGCTCGGCTACCGCCAGGTCGGCAGATCCGGTCTGTACCTTCCGCCGATCTCGCTCGGCCTGTGGTGGAACTTCGGCGACAATATCCCGCTGGACGATCAGCGCGCACTGCTGCGGCACGCATTCGACTCCGGCATCACGCACTTCGACCTCGCGAACAACTACGGCCCGCCCTACGGGTCGGCCGAGAAGAACTTCGGGCGCATCCTCGGCGAGGACCTCCGT
>DASSYC010000167.1:0-2568 GCA_035703465.1 Microbacterium sp.
CGACGTCGCGCACGCCGTGCGGTTCCTGCTGTCGCCGCAGGCCGGCTACATCACGGGACACACCCTCGTCGTGGACGGGGGGATGACGATCGCCGCACCGCCGTTCGCAGCGGAGGTGGGCGCGACACGGGAAGAAGAGGAGAGGAAGAGATGACCGGGAACACCGACTACGACACGAGCGAGCTGCGGCGGGTCTTCGAGAGCCGCTTCACCTGGGCGGCGGCCTTCGAGCGCAACACCCACCGCTGCGCGCAGCGGCCGGCTCTGAGCGATCCGCCGTCGGGCCGATCATGGACGTACGCGCAGCTCGGCGCCGACACCGGGCGGCTGGTCGCCGGACTGCGCGACCGCGGCGTGGGCGTTGGGGACATCATCTGCTATCAGCTGAAGAACACGCCCGAATTCGCGATGCTGTACATCGCCGCGCAGGGTCTGCGCGCGGTCAGCTCGCCGATGAACTTCCGCCTCGCGCCGGCCGAGACCGCCCACATCCTCGATCAGACGCGGCCGGTCGTGTTCGTCTATGACGGAGCGGAAGCCGGCGATGTCGCCACCGCACTCGAGCGCGCCGAGCACCGGCCACGGATCCTGGCCGCCGTGGGCGGCGAGCTGCTTCCCGGCGCCGTGCGCTTCGAGGAGCTGTTCGCCGACGAGGCGCCGAGCTTCACCGCGCCCGAGGACGCCAGCACGTGGGATGAGACATCCCGCCTGTACACGTCGGGGACCACCGGCATGCCGAAGGCCGTGCCGCTGACGAGCTTGAACGAGGTGCTCACGGCCCACGACGTGATCATGCACTTCCCGCTGTCGCCCGCCGACAAGTCCATGAACATGTCGCCCTGGTTCCACCGCGGCGGGAACTACTGCGCCGGGCCGAACACGGCCTTCTTCGTGGGGGCGGAGGTCGTGACGCTGCCGCAGTTCGATCCCGACGCGGTGCTCGACGGCATCCAGAACCACCGGCTCACCTACGTGATCGGGGCGCCCACCAACCTCGAGCGCCTCGCCGACGCGCAGGAGGCGCACCCGCGCGACCTGTCATCTCTGCGCGGCATCGTGACCATGGGCGCACCTCTGGAGCGCGCCGCGGCGCTGCGCTACCAGCGCGTGCTGACCCCGCGCATCGCCAACGGCTACGGAACGACCGAGGCATTCTGGAACACGTATCTGCGCCCCGAGGACCTGCCCGCCGGCGCCGGGTCGGCAGGGCGTGCGTGCCTCGACGATGACGTCGCCGTGGTGCGCGTGCAGCCCGGTCGCATCTCCGAGCCGCACGAGCACGCCGACAAGGACGGCCGCGAGGTGGGCGAGGTGATCATGCGCTCCGTCAAGAGCGGCTTCGCCTACTTCGGGAACCCGGACGAGCAGGCGGAGAAGTTCCGCGACGGCTGGATGTACCCCGGCGATCTGGCCACGTGGGACGAGGACGAGATCGTGACGATCGTCGGCCGCAAGGACGACATGATCATCTCCGGCGGCGAGAACGTGCACCCGGTGCAGGTCGAGGAGGTGCTCGCCGGGCACGCCGGCGTCGCCGACTCGATCGTCGTGGGAGTGCCCGACTCGCAGTGGGGCGAGGTGGTGGTCGCGTACGTGGTGGAGCACGAAGACGCGTTCGCCGGCGACGCGGAGGCGGCGCGGGAGCTCGATGCCTTCCTCCGGGAGAGCGTGGAGCTCGCCGACTACAAGCGCCCCCGTCGCTACCGGTTCGTCGCGGAGCTGCCGTACACCGCGACCGGCAAGAAGCAGCACTTCAAGCTGAAGCAGCAGGCGCCGCACGACGCCGATCAGGGTCTGTTCGTCACACCCTGACCCGCGTCAGTGGCCGGCCAGGGCCTGCCGGTCGATCTCCTCCTGGTTCGCCACGAAGGGCGTTCCGTGCGTGTGGAACGTCGGCACCGTCTTCATGCCCCACGCCTGGCCCTTGGCCCGCTCGGCCTGGCTCCACTCGACGACCGGCCAGTCGGGGTCGAGGATGAGCCGCGCCTGCGCGTTGGCGAACTCGATGCGGTTTCCCCCGGGCTCCCACACGTAGAGGAAGAAGGTCTGGTTGATGGCGTGCTTGTACGGCCCGTACTCGATGTAGACGCCGTTCTCCAGGCAGATGTCGGCCGCCTTGAGGATGTCCTCCCGGCTGTCGGGCGCGAACGCGAAGTGGTGGAAGCGCCCCCGCTCGCCGGTCCAGTCCTCCGAGTACACGACGTCGTACGACTTCTGGTGGAACCGGAACCACCACGCGGCGTAGCGGCCGTCGTCCATCCGCACCCGCTCGGACTCCCGCGTCATCATGACGTCGCGCCAGAACTCGCCCGCGGCATCCACATCCGCGGCGAGGTAGTTGATGTGGTCCATGCGGCGGGCGTTGATGCCGCGGCCCGGATAGGCGGATGCCTGGTTCTTCAGCGCCGGGCGGTCTTCGTCGTCGGGCACATAGTGCTCGGTGTCGTAGTAGATCGCCATGAGGTGCCCGTCCGGGTCTTCGAACTCGTACGAGCGGCCGACGCCGACCTCGGGGTCTCGCCAGCCGTGGCCGAGGCCGGCCGCCTCGATCGCGGCGACGCGGCGGTC
>DASSYC010000037.1:0-12783 GCA_035703465.1 Microbacterium sp.
GTCGGTCACCCGATCAGCCTAACGAGGGACGCCGACGTCCGACGCCGCCGATCGAGGGTGAGAGATGCCGCACGATGCCGCCCCGCTTCACGGTGCGCCGCCGGATGGGCTCGAGTGGGCGAGCCGGCGCGGAAACGGCGCTCTGGCCGACCGGATGGGCTTCGAATGGATCGAGCTCAGCCGTGAGCGGGCGGTGGCTCGGATGCCGGTGGACGGCAACACGCAGCCGGTCGGCCTGTTCCACGGCGGCGCGTTCGTCGTGCTCGCCGAGTCGCTCGGGTCGATGCACGCCAACTACACCGCCGGACCCGGCCGGCTGGCGGTCGGCGTCGACGTCAACGCGACGCACACGCGGTCGGCGACCAGCGGTCACGTGACCGGCGTATGCACGCCGATCCATCTGGGCCGTTCCCTCACGGTGCACGAGATCGTGCTGAGCGATGATGAGGGCCGCCGGTGCTCGACCGTGCGCATCACGAACATGGTGATCGACGCACCCGAGCGCACGGAGCTGTGACCAAGGCTGTGGCCCGGGCTGTGATCCGGGGGTCTCGACCCCGACGGGGACGCGTCAGCTCTTCTTGGGGGCGAGCTGTTCGATGATGGCCTTCGCGACGTCCTGCATCGTGAGGCGCCGGTCCATGGACGCCTTCTGGATCCAGCGGAACGCCTCCGGCTCGGTCAGGCCCATCTTCTCGTTGAGCAGGCCCTTGGCGCGATCGACGAGCTTGCGGGTCTCGAAGCGCTCGACCATATCGGCGACCTCGGCTTCGAGCGTGATGATCTGCTCATAGCGGGCCAGCGCTATCTCGATCGCCGGAAGGAGATCGTTCGGCGTGAACGGCTTGACCACATAGGCGAGGGCACCCGCTTCGCTGGCACGCTCGACGAGCTCCTTCTGGCTGAAGGCGGTGAGCAGCACGACCGGAGCGATGTGGTTCTTGCTGAGCCTCTCAGCGGCGGAGATGCCGTCCAGCTGCGGCATCTTCACGTCCATGATGACCAGATCGGGTCGCAGCTCGGTGGCCAGCTGAACGGCCGTCTCACCATCGCCTGCCTCTCCGACGACGTCGAATCCGTTGTCCCGCAGGATCTCGACGATGTCGAGACGGATCAGCGATTCGTCCTCCGCGACGACGACGCGACGGGGGGCGGATGCGGGGGGCTTATCGTTCTGATCCTGCTCAGTCACCCATCCATCCTATGGCAGGCCGGCAGTGCGCCTGCGGTATCGTCGAGTGCCGGCCGGTGTGGCGGAATGGCAGACGCGACCGACTCAAAATCGGTTGCCCGAAAGGGCGTGTGGGTTCGACTCCCACCACCGGCACACTCAGCTTCTGCTACGCGCCGAAGTACTGGTTTCCGAGTGCCTTGCTCTTGATCGCGTCGTACTCGCCCTGGCTGATCGTCCCGGCATCCCGCAGCGCCTTGGCGCGTGCGATGTCCTCGGACGGGCTCGACGACGCCGCAGGTCGGTAGGAGTCCTCCTCCGGGGCTGACGCGCGAGCCCGGTTCTCCCGCTCGGCGATGCCCTTGCCGTTGACGATGACATAGATCAGCCCGGTGAGGAACGGCACGAAGATCAGCACGATGATCCACAGCGCCCGGATCCAGCCGTTCGCCTTGTCATCGCGGAAGACGTCGCGGATGACGAAGAAGACCACATAGATGCAGCCCACCACATAGACGGCCCAGAGTAACGACCAGAAGATCATGGATCCGCCCTTCGCACGATGCCGGATGGCTGTCACTGTAGCGAGCGGGACGATCCGGCGGGCGTGGATTCATCCGTCCCGGGTGACGGTCCCCCCCGCGGCTGCCGCAGCCCGTGCTGCCATGAGTCGCCCGTTGATCGCACCCAGGGCGACCATGAGGGCGATGATCAGCGCGGATGCGCCCACCACCGCCATGGCGGAGGCGACAGCGGAGAGCGGCACGACGAGCCACGGCAGCACGACGCCCGCTGGTCCCCAGAGTACGACGTTGCGCCACGGCGCACCGTACCGCAGCGACTCGGCTGTGGAGGTCGCGAAGTACAGGCTCACTCCGCCGGCCAGGCACAGCGCTGACGGCAGCGGCAGGTGGTGCTCCGCGTCGGCCACCGCCGTTCCGAGCCCTGCCGCGAACAGGACGACACCGGCGATGAGGAAGAACGGCAGATACATCACGGCATCCCGCAATCCCGCGATGCGCCCGCGGGACTCGAGCTGATGCAGCCCGCGCTCGACGGAAGCTGTCGCACGGACGAAGAACAGCCATGCGAGCAGGACGACGGCCAGGAACGCCAGCCCGGCCGTCGCTGCCGACGAGGCGGTCCAATGATCGGTGAGCTCGCCGATGATCGACAGCACCGACTCGCCGAAGACGATGACCACGAGCAGTCCGACGCGCTCCAGCGCATGGTCGATGTCGAGCATCCGGCGCAGCCAGACTGACCGGCGCTCGATCCCGGACAGCAGGAGGATCTCGATCGCGACGGCCGCACCCCACAGCACGAAGCGCCACGGCGGAGGCACCGCGATCGAGACGAGCCACAGCGTGGCCGGCACCACGTTGTAGAGCACCGGACGCCACCAGGGAGTGCCGGTGGTGCGCCGCTTGATCAGCCACGGCAGCATCCAGATCAGCCGGATCACCGCGTTGCCGACGGCGAACGCGGCGGCCCGGTCGCCGAAGGCCTCGGGCACCGCCGCCGCCATGAGCCCGATCGCCGCCATCGCGACAGTCACGGCGACCCACACCGTCGGGGTGACTCGCGCTCCGAACAGGTTCATCGTCAGCGTGGCATTGACCCACGCCCACCAGGCGGCGGCGAGCAGGACGAAGAATGCCAGTGCGTCGAGCCAGCTTGGGGCCCCATGCATGCGGTGCGCGATCTGGCCGATGTAGACGACCATCACCAGGTCGAAGAACAGCTCGAGCCAATGGACGCGACGGCCAGAGGCCGCGTGGCCCGACGCCTCCTGGTCGCTCATGGGCGCAGCCTGGTCGTCGTGCGCGGCCACCCGTCGGGCAGGCCGCTACGCGCCCGTCTGGTAGATGGGCGCCTTGCCGTGCACCGCGTCTCCGACCTTGTGGATGCGGATGTCATTGGTCGAGCCGATGATGCCGGGCGGCGATCCGGAGATGACGACCACCTTGTCGCCGTCGGCGGCGAGATTGTTGGAGAGCAGGTAGTCGTCGACCTGGATGAACATGCGGTCGGTGTGCGACACGTGTTCCACCAGGGTCGACTGGATGCCCCAGGTGATCGCCATGCGACGGCGGATGGCGGGGTCCGCGGCGAACGCGAGCATAGGGATGCGCGGCCGCAGCCGCGACATGCGGCGCGCCGTGTCGCCGGACTCGGTGAACAGGCAGATGAACTTCGCCTCGACGAACTCGGCGACCTCCAGCGCGGCCATCGTGATGATGCCGCCCTGGGTGCGCGGCCGGGTGTTCAGGGGGAGGATGCGCTCGAGTCCGTGCTCCTCCGTCGACTCGACGATGCGTGCCATCGTCTCCACGACGATCACGGGGTACTCCCCCACGCTGGTCTCGCCCGACAGCATGACGGCGTCGGCGCCGTCGAGCACGGCGTTGGCGACGTCGCTGGTCTCGGCGCGCGTGGGCACCGGGCTGCTGATCATGGATTCGAGCATCTGCGTGGCCACGATGACGGGCTTGGCCATCCGCCGGCAGAGTTCGACCGCGCGCTTCTGCACGATCGGCACCGCCTCCAGGGGCAGTTCGACGCCGAGGTCGCCGCGGGCGACCATGATGCCGTCGAACGCATCGATGATGTCCTCGAGATTGTCGACCGCCTGCGGCTTCTCGATCTTCGCGATGACCGGGATGTGCCGGCCCTCCTCGGCCATGATGACGTGGACGCGCTGCACGTCCTTCGCGCTGCGGACGAACGAGAGCGCGATCAGATCGGCGCCGATCCGCAGCGCCCAGCGCAGGTCGGACTCGTCCTTCTCCGAGAGCGCCGGCACGTTGACGGCCACACCCGGCAGGTTGATGCCCTTGTTGTCGGAGACGGTCCCGCCCACGATGATCTCGGTGGTCACGACGGTGCCGTCGGTCTCGAGCACCTTGGCCCGGACCCTGCCGTCGTCGATGAGGAGGAAGTCGCCGGCTCGCACATCGTCGGGCAGTCCCTCGAAGGTCGTCGAGCAGATCTCCTTCGTTCCCGGGATGTCCTCGGTCGTGATCTTGAAGATGTCGCCGGGCTCGAGCTCATGGGGTCCGTCCGCGAACCTGCCGAGCCGGATCTTGGGACCCTGGAGGTCGACGAGGACGGCGACGGCTCGACCGGCGTCGTCGGCGGCTCGCCGGATGCTGGCGAAGCTCACCTCGTGCACCGTGCGGTCGCCGTGGCTGAGGTTGAGCCGGGTGACGTCCACCCCGGCGTCGATGATCGCGCGGACCATCTCGTAGGTGGATGTCGCAGGGCCCAGGGTTGCCACGATCTTGGCGCGTCTCATCGGTTGTGAACTCCGGGTGGTCGATGTGAGAGAGGGTGTGTGGGCACGGCGAGGACTCCGGCCAGCCTACGCGGGCTGCAGGCCGATGGCGACATCGCTCGGGCGGATGGGGGCGGGAAGCGCGGTGGTGCCCATGAGGTACTCGTCGCAGTGCGCCGCGGCGGCGCGGCCCTCGGCGATCGCCCAGACGATGAGCGACTGCCCGCGGCCGGCATCGCCGGCTGCGAACACGCCGGGCACCGAGGTCTGGAAGGTCGCATCGCGATCGATGCTGCCGCGATCGCTGAACCGTGCGTCGAGCTGCTGGGTCAGCGGACCGCTCTCAGGTCCGGTGAAGCCCATGGCGATGAGCACCAGGTCTGCCGGGATGTCGCGCTCGGTGCCCGGCCGGGGCACTCGCGCCCCGTCGACGAACTCGGTCTCGGCGACCCGGAGCGCGCGCACCTCGCCGGCGTCGTTTGCGAGGAATTCGACGGTGGATGCCAGGTAGGCGCGCTCACCGCCCTCCTCGTGGGCCGACTGGACCTCGAAGACCGTCGGCGCCATGGGCCAGGGCTGATGCTGCGGGCGTGATTCCGGCGGCCGGCGGCCGATCGCGAGGTTGGTGACGCTCAGGGCGCCCTGCCGATGGGCGGTGCCGATGCAGTCGGCACCGGTGTCTCCTCCGCCGATGACGATCACGTGTTTGCCCTCGGCCACGATCTGCTGCGGCACCGGATCGCCCGCGATCGTGCGATTGGACTCGACGAGGTACTCCATGGCGTAGTGGACTCCGGCGAGATCGCGGCCGGGAATCGGCAGATCCCGCGGGACCGTCGCCCCGGTGGCGACCACGACCGCGTCGTAGCGCTGGCGCAGGTCGCTCCAGGAGATGTCGCGGCCGATCTCGATCCCGGCGCGGAAGCGGGTGCCCTCGTCCTGCATCTGACGCAGCCGCACCTCGAGGTGCCGCTTCTCCATCTTGAAGTCGGGGATGCCGTACCTCAGCAGTCCCCCGATCCGGTCGTCGCGCTCGAACACGGCCACCGTGTGCCCGGCGCGCGTGAGCTGCTGCGCGGCCGCGAGACCCGCAGGCCCCGAGCCGACCACCGCGACCGTCCTGCCGGTGAGGCGTGCGGGCGGCTGGGGCTCGACCCAGCCGTTTGCGAAGCCTTCGTCGACGATGGAGACCTCGATCTGCTTGATCGTGACGGCGGGCTGGCTGATGCCGAGCACGCACGCGCTCTCGCAGGGTGCCGGGCAGAGCCGGCCGGTGAACTCGGGGAAGTTGTTCGTGGCGTGCAGCCGCTCGTAGGCGGCCCGCCCTTCGCCTCGCCGGGTCAGCTCGTTCCACTCGGGGATGAGGTTGCCCAGCGGGCAGCCCTGGTGGCAGAACGGGATGCCGCAGTCCATGCAGCGGCTCGCCTGACGTCGCAGCACGGCCGGGTCGCCCGGCTCGTAGACCTCTTTCCAGTCCATGATGCGCACCGGCACCGGCCGCCGGGCCGGCAGCTCGCGCTCTGTGTGCTTGAGGAAGCCCTTCGGGTCAGCCACCGGTCACCTCCAGGATTCGGCCCCAGACGACGTCGCCGTCAGGGTCGAGTCCCTGCGCGAGCGCCTCCTGGCGCGTGTTGAGTACGGCCGCGTAATCGCGCGGCAGCACGCGGACGAAGTGCTCCGCCTCGGTGTCGAAGTCGTCGAGCATGCGCTGCGCCAGTGCCGAGCCGGTGTGCTCGCGATGCTGCTGGAGCAGGTCGCGCAGGATCTCCAGATCGCCCGCACCGAGCGGCAGCAGCTCGAGTTCGCCGGAGGCGAGTGCCTCGCTGTTGACCAGTGCGGTCTCCAGGCGATGCACGTAGGCCGCGCCGCCGGACATGCCGGCGCCGAGATTGCGCCCGGTCGGGCCGAGGATGACGGCGAGGCCGCCGGTCATGTACTCCAGCGCGTGGTCGCCGACGCCCTCGACGACGGCGGTCGCTCCCGAGTTGCGCACCAGGAAGCGCTCGCCCACGACACCGCCGAGGAACATCGTGCCCTGGGTCGCGCCGTAGCCGATGACGTTGCCGGCGATGACGTTCTCCGACGGATCGAAGCCCGCGCCGCGGGGCGGGCGCACCACGATCTGGCCGCCGGAGAGGCCCTTTCCGACGTAGTCGTTCGAGTCGCCCTCGAGCCGCAGGGTGATGCCGGCGGGCAGGAAGGCGCCCAGCGACTGGCCGGCCGAACCGGTCAGGTCCACGACGATCGACCCCGAGGGAAGCCCGTTCGGCCCGTGGCGGCGGGTGACCTGATGCCCGAGCATCGTGCCGACGGCGCGGGCCGTGTTGCGCACCGGCAGGTCGATGCGCACGTGCGACTCGGCGCCCTCGAGCACCCTGCGCGCGCGCTCGATGAGCTGCACGTCGAAGTGGCTCTCGAGTCCGTGGTCCTGCCGGCGCGTACTGCGGCGCGGCGCATCGTCGGCGAAGGCGGGGCCGTGCAGCACCGGCGCCATGTCGAGCCCTGCCGCGGTGAAATGCTCGATCGCGCCGTCGACGTCCAGAAGCTCGGTGCGTCCGACCGCCTCGGCCAGCGTGCGGAAGCCCAGCGCCGCCAGATGCTCGCGCACCTGCTCGGCGATGAACTCCATGAAGTTGATCACGAACTCCGGCTTGCCGGTGAAGCGCGAGCGCAGCAGCGGGTTCTGGGTCGCGACTCCGACCGGGCACGTGTCCAGGTGGCACACTCGCATCATGACGCAGCCCGACACGACCAGCGGCGCCGTGGCGAATCCGAACTCCTCCGCACCCAGCAGGGCGCCGATGATGACATCCCGCCCGGTCTTCAGCTGGCCGTCGACCTGCACGACCACCCGGTCCCGCATCCCGTTGAGCATGAGCGTCTGCTGCGTCTCCGCCAGTCCCAGCTCCCACGGGGTCCCCGCGTGCTTGAGCGAATTCAGCGGGCTCGCGCCGGTGCCGCCGTCGTGGCCGGAGACCAGGATGACGTCGGCGAGTGCCTTCGCGGTGCCTGCGGCGACGGCGCCGATGCCGGACTGACTCACGAGCTTGACGTGGATGCGCGCGTCCGGATTCGCGCGCTTCAGATCGAAGATGAGCTGCTTGAGGTCTTCGATGGAGTAGATGTCGTGGTGCGGCGGCGGCGAGATGAGTCCGACGCCGGCAGTGCCTCCGCGGGTGCGGGCGATCCACGGGTAGACCTTCGCGGGCGGAAGCTGGCCGCCCTCCCCCGGCTTGGCACCCTGGGCGAGCTTGATCTGGATGTCGTCGGCGGCGGTGAGATACATGCTCGTGACGCCGAACCGTCCCGAGGCGACCTGCTTGATCGCGCTGCGGCGCTCGGGGTCCAGGAGCCGCTCGACATCCTCTCCCCCTTCGCCCGTGTTGGACTTCCCGCCGATGCGGTTCATGGCGATCGCGAGGGTCTCGTGCGCCTCCTGAGAGATCGAGCCGTAGCTCATCGCCCCGGTGGAGAAGCGCTTCACGATCTCCGAGACCGGCTCCACCTCATCCAGCGGGATCGGCCGGCGCACGCCCTCGCGCAGCCGGAACATCCCCCGCAAGGTCTTCAGCTGCTCGGACTGGTCGTCGACGAGGGCGGTGTACTCGCGGAAGATGTCGTAGCGGCGGGTGCGGGTGGAGTGCTGGAGCCGGAACACGGTGTCCGGGTTGAACAGGTGCGGAGCGCCATCCCGACGCCACTGGTACTCGCCGCCGGTCCACAGCCGCTCGTGCGCGCGGGCCGCGGCGTCCTCGGGGTAGGCGAAGTCGTGGCGGGCCTGGTTCTCGGCTGCGATGTCCTCGATCCCGATGCCGCCGATCTTCGACTCCGTCCCCGTGAAGTACGCGTCGATGACCTCCGGGCCGAGGCCGATCGCCTCGAAGGCCTGTGCGCCGGCGTAGGACGCGACCGTCGAGATGCCCATCTTGGACATGATCTTCAGCACCCCCCTGCCGAGGGCGCGGATCACGTTGCGCACCGCCTGCTCCGAAGCGATGCCGGTGATGAAGCCGGTGCGCACGAGGTACTCGACCGTCTCCATCGCGAGGTACGGGTTGACCGCCGACGCCCCGTAGCCCAGCAGCGTCGCCACATGGTGGACCTCGCGCACGTCGCCTGCCTCGACCACGAGCCCGACCTTCATCCGCGTCTGGTTGCGGATGAGGTGGTGGTGCACCGCGGCGACCATCAGCAGCGACGGAATCGGCACGAGGTCCTTGTTGGAGTCGCGATCCGAGAGGATCAGGAATTCTGCGCCCTCCTGGATCGCCGTGTCGGCCTCGGCGCACAGCTCGTCCACTCGCGCCTTGAGGCTTCCCGGCCCCGCGTCGAAGTGGTAGAGACCGCGCAGCGTCACAGCGCGCCGCCCCGGCATCGTGCGGTGGATGTTCTGGATCTTCGCGAGCTCGTCATTGTCGAGCACGGGGAAGTCCAGGGTGATCTGACGGGCGTGGTCCGGTCCCCAGGCCAGGAGGTTGCGCTCTGGTCCGATGCCTGCCCGCAGGCTCGTCACGACCTCCTCGCGGATCGAGTCGAGCGGCGGGTTGGTGACCTGCGCGAACTGCTGGGTGAAGTAGTCGAACAGAAGCCGGGGGCGCGAGCTCAGCGCGGCGATGGGCGTGTCCGAGCCCATCGCTCCGAGCGGCTCGGCGCCGGTCTGGCCCATCGGCGTGAGGAGGATGCGCACCTCCTCCTCGGTGTAGCCGAACGTGCGCTGACGACGCGTGATCGAGGCGATCGGGTGCACGATGTGCTCGCGATCGGGCAGTTCGCTCAGCTGCAGGCGCTGGCGCAGCCAGAGCTCCCACGGCTCGAGCTGGGCGAGCCGGCGCTTGGTCTCCTCGTCCTCGACGATCCGGCGCTGCGCGGTGTCGACGAGGAACATGCGGCCGGGCCGGAGCCGGCCCCGCCGCTTGATGCGCTCGGGCTCGAACTCCAGCACACCGGTCTCGCTGCCGATCACGACCAGCCCGTCGGTGGTCTCGGTCCAGCGCCCCGGCCGCAGTCCGTTGCGGTCCAGCGTCGCCCCCACCAGCGTCCCATCGGTGAAGATGAGGGCCGCAGGCCCGTCCCACGGCTCCATCTGCAGGGAGTGGTAGTCGTAGAAGGCGCGCAGATCGCGCGGCACGTCCGGCTGCTTCTCATGCGCCTCGGGGACCATCATCATGATCGCGTGCGGCAGGCTGCGGCCGGTGAGCGTGAGCAGCTCGAGCACCTCGTCGAAGGACGCGGAGTCGCTTTCGCCGGGCGTGCAGATCGGCAGGAGGGGGCGGATGTCGCCGAGCAGCTCGGAGGCGAGCTGGGACTGCCGCGCGCGCATCCAGTTGCGGTTCCCGCTCACGGTGTTGATCTCGCCGTTGTGCGCCAGCATGCGCAGCGGCTGAGCGAGCGGCCAGGACGGGAAGGTGTTCGTGGAGTAGCGCGAGTGCACCACGGCGAGCTCGGACGTGAAGCGCTCATCGGACAGGTCCGGGTAGAACGGCTCCAGCTGGAGGGTGGTGACCATGCCCTTGTAGCCGATCGTGCGGCACGACAGCGAGACGAAATACGCGCCCAGCTCATGCTGGGCGCGCTTGCGAAGCCGGTAGACAGACCGGTCGAGCTCGACGCCGGCCAGCGCCGGTGCGCCGCCGATCGCCGGGCGGGAGAGGAAGAGCTGCTCGAAGGCCGGGCGCGCCTCGAACGAGAGCTTGCCGAGATGCTCGTCGGCCGTGGGCACGCTGCGCCAGCCCAGCACCGTGAGCCCCTCGTCACCCGCGAGACCCTCGATCGCCGCCTTCTGCGCTGCACGCTCCTGCTCGTCCACGGGCAGGAACGCGAGCCCCGCCGCATACTGGCCCTGCGGCGGCAGCGGGAAGTCGAGGACCGCGCGGAAGAAGGCATCCGGGATCTGGGTGAGGATGCCGGCGCCGTCGCCGGTCCCGGCGTCCGATCCGACGGCACCGCGATGCTCCATGTTGCGCAGGGCGGTCAGAGCGAGGTCGATGATGTCGTGCCCCGGCTCGCCGCGCAGGGTGGCGACCATGGCCAGACCGCAGGCGTCCTTCTCGAAGGCGGGGCTGTACATTCCCTGCTTCGGGGGGAAGGCGTTCGGAAAGCCGGTTCCGGGGCTCGAGAGCATGCGCACCGTCCTCACGTTGGCTGGGACGACGTCGGCCCGGTGTCCTACTTCGTGGTGACGGTGCTTGTGGCTGCGTCCTCGCCGACGTCGAGATCTTCGGATGCGGGCGGATCGCTCACGTCGACGAAGTCGTCGGTGTCCTGCGATTGTACAGCCTCATCGTGCGCGCCCTTCCAACCCCGCCCGGGCACGTACGGCGACGGCTCGAGACCGGGATGCCGGCGCTTCTGCACGAGCATGATGATCAGACCGAGGATGACGCCGATGATGGCGGCCCACACGTTCGAGCGCAGGCCGAGATACACCTCGCTGGGATCGATGCGGATCGACTCCCACACGATGCGCCCCGCGCTGTACCAGATGAGGTACAGACCGAACAGTCGGCCCCACTGGAGCATGAACCGGCGGCCGGCCCACAGCAGCACCAGCACGCCGAGGGTGTTCCAGACGACCTCGTACAGGAAGGTGGGGTGGAAGAGGGTGTCATCCGGCAGGCCAGGCGGGAAGGCGGGGCTGTCCGGGCTGATCTCCAGGCCCCAGGGCAGGTCGGTGGGCAGACCGAACAGCTCCTGGTTGAACCAGTTGCCGAAGCGGCCCATCGCCTGGGCGAGCAGGAGACCCGGAGCCAGCGCGTCGGCAAAGGCTGAGAAGCGGATGCCGGTCCACCGGCATCCGAGCCACGCGCCGATGGCTCCGCCGATGAGCGAGCCGTAGATGGCGATGCCGCCCTCCCAGATCGCCCAGACCGAGCCCGGCTCGAACGGGTTCCAGGGGTTCGAGCCCGGCCCGAAGTAGTAGCCGGTGTGCGTGGCGACGTGATAGATGCGCGCGAAGATGATCGCGATCGGAACCGCGAGCAGGCTGATGTCGATGACGACCCACGGCTCCGCACCGCGCTTGGTCAGGCGGTGGTTGGTGATGAACACCGCCGCGATGATGCCGGCGATGATGCACAGCGCATAGAAGCGGACGGGAATCGAGCCGATGAAGAACTCGCTGATCGGCGGGCTCGGGATGCTCGCCAGGACGCTGGCAGCGACATGGGTCATGGGGAGATCGTCCTTGCTGTGTGGCCGTCGACGTTCGCGCCGACCATGGAAGTCTACTCAGCGGCGCCGGCGGTCAATTCCCGGGTGACCTCCGCGAGGCGCTCCACGCCGCCCTCGCGCAGCGCACGCACGAGCGCTGTGCCCACGATCGCACCGTCCGCATACTCGAGGACACCGGCCACCTGGGCTGCGTTGGAGATGCCGATCCCCACGCACGCGCGCTCGGCGCCGCGTGCGCGCAGCCGGCCCACGAGTGTGCGGGCCGCGGCATCCAGCTCTGCCCGCTCCCCCGTGATCCCCATGGTCGAGACCGTGTAGATGAAGCCGGTGGAGTTCTCGATCACGAGGTCGAGCCGCTCGTCGCTGGAGGTCGGCGCGGCAAGGAACACGCGGTCCAGCCCCGTGCGGCGGCTGGCCGCAATCCAGTCGCCGGCGGCGTCGGGGGTGATGTCGGGAGTGATCAGCCCCGCCCCGCCGGCCGCCTGGAGGTCGTCCGCGTACCGGTCGACCCCGTACTGGAGCACCGGGTTCCAGTAGGTCATGACGAGCACCGGCACATCCACACGGCTTGTGATCTCACGCATCGCGGTGAACGTGTCGCGCATGCGGAATCCGGCTGCCAGGGCCGCCTGCGTCGCCTCCTGGATGACGACGCCGTCCATCACCGGGTCGCTGTAGGGCGGCCCGAGCTCGAGGACGTCGGCGCCGTTCTCGGCGAGGGTCACGGCGGCTTCGATGCTGGTGGTCAGATCCGGGAAGCCGAGCGGCAGGTATCCGACGAACGCTCCCCGTCCCTCGGCCTTGGCCCGGTCGATGGCTTCGGCGACCCGGCTCACGATGCGGCTCCGTCCCCGTCCAGCCCGAAGTCCCCGTCTGGCCCAGAGTCCCCGTACAGCCCGAACCACTTCGCTGCGGTGTCCATATCCTTGTCGCCACGGCCGGACAGGCTCACCGCGATCACGGCGTCGGGTCCGAGCTCGCGGCCGATCCGCAGCGCGCCGGCCAGGGCGTGCGCCGACTCGATCGCCGGGATGATCCCCTCGGTCCGGGACAGCAGCCGCAGGGCGTCCATCGCCTCGGCATCGGTGGCGGGGATGTACTCGGCGCGGCCGATCGCGGCCAGCCAGGAGTGCTCGGGGCCGACGCCGGGGTAGTCCAATCCGGC